>CATPCJ010000015.1 GCA_955652915.1 uncultured Bryobacteraceae bacterium | reverse complement strand
GTTCTAAAGGGCGGCACTGATACAGCAGCACTTACAGAACCGTGCGCCTAAAGTAACCAAGCGTCTTCCAGAAGCACTTTCAGCAGCGTCTATGGACTCGGCAATTATTCCTGACCTAGCCGGCTCGCAATTGGTAGTGCGCTATTTAGCGCACTACCTCGCAATTGCTGGAAGCGGGCCGAAATCAACTCGGCGTATAATCGCAGGGGCGTGGCCCAGTCATTCGCAAGCTGCGAAACACATGCGTGAACTCGTCGATGACTTCTCAAACCCGGAACTTGCCCGCTTTTACGACATTCTGCCTGGCGTGGGCAACTTGACGCGGCGGAGTGACGGACTACTCTACAGCATCACCCCGGGACCCGATGGACCTGCTTCGGCGTTAGATTTCTTCACGATTGACTCGCTCGGCCGCCCTCAGCCTCCCACGGCAAAGATGGTCTTGGAGTTCCGGGGATCGGAATGGTCGGTTGAGGCGCTGATCGACTACGACTTCGAAACGAGAACTAACGGACGCGCTGCGCACTTTGGCGTCGCGATTGAAGAACCGAACCAACTCTATCAACACGGTATTGCTTTAGTGCGGTCGGCGGACCTTGATCCGAAAAGCCACGCGCTGGTTGCCTGCATGTACAACGAACCCGCGGAGCCGCAGTGCAAAGAACTCACCCGCACTCCGCGGAACCGGAACTGGTTTCGCATCATACGTTCGAGTGACGATTTCACAGTCGAGTGGAGCGAGGATGGCGTGAGCTTCGCAACGGTCCTGAGCTGCCATCATCCGTGCCCTCATCTATCCCAATTTGTCATCTTGAATAGTTCTTCGTTCGCCGGCGGTGCGTCGTTCATACTGCGATCGCTAAAGATTCTTCGCGGCGAGGTCATCGAGGCGCCACGCCGGCCGCGGCCTTTCTCGGCTTCCGGAAGCACTGCCGCGATTGTGGTGAAAGCGGCCGAGATCATCGAGGCGCTCAGAGAACATCGCGACGTCACCCTCAACCACTGCGAGATCTCAGGCGTGGTGGACCTGGGGATGGCGCCTTCACCCATCACGCCGAACATCCGCATGCATGGTTGCCGCTTTACAGACCGGCTGATTGCATCGAGGGTTGTGACGCTGTCCGGCGCCGTCCTGCTCACAGAATGCACATTCGATGTAGTAGGTCTCTCAAACGCACACTTCACTCGACTCTTTCAAGCCGTGGGCTGCGAGTTTGCATCGGACACCCGTTTCATCGAAACGAACTTCGCGGCGGGAGCTGATTTCTCTTTGTCGCACTTCCGTGAGAAGCCGTTCTTCCGGGTTGCGCGAGCCGGTAGAGCCCTCAGCTTCTATCACTGCAACTTTTCAAAGGGCGCCGATCTGTCAAGCGGCCGATTCCATGGCGATGTGTCGATCGCCGATGTTGCAGTAGAGAGCGGAACCCTGACATTCTACGGCTCAGAAATTAGCGGTATCTTGCGGCTGATGGCGACACTCCAACGGGATCCGCAGCCTTTAGGCGATGCAATCGACTTTTCAACCGCGCGGATTGGCCGTCTGGTCATCAGCTCCGGGGATCGCCAGAATCGGGTCGAGTATACAGGTCCGGCGCGTTGGAACCTCAACTCGAGCGTCTTCCTTCGCAAAGCCGTGGTCGGTGAAATGCTGCTTTACAACGTGAGCTTCCGAAATCTCGTCGACCTGACGGATTCCTCCATTCACTCTGTAAACAACGACGGAGCGGAGTTTGAGCGAATTGTGGGCGAGTGGCCGGTGGAAGCGGAATACTATTCCTGTTTTATCAGTTATTCGAGCAAGGATCACGTCTTCGCCAATCAGTTTTACAACGATCTGGTAATGAGTGGTGTGGAATGTTGGTTTGCCCCGGAGAGCCTGAAGACGGGCGATGAATTCCGCCAACTAATTATCCGTGCTATTCGCAAGTACGACAGATTACTGCTTGTGCTATCCGGTGAATCTGTTACGAGTGAGTGGGTTGAATTTGAGGTCAAAGCAGCGGTGGATCGCGAGGTCAGTGAGAAAAGAAAGGTGCTCGTTCCGATTCGCCTGGACGACGCGGTGCTGAAGTCGCCGCAACCGTGGGCTGTAGAGATACGTGGTGAACGGCAAATTGGCGATTTCAGCCGGTGGAAAGACCCGGATGACTACCGCGCCGCTCTCGACCGACTGCGCCAGGAACTCAAGCCGCCCAAAAGGTGGGATTGAACTTCAGGCAGAGCGGCAAACCGGCACGAGTCTGCGCTCTGCCGATCGTGTCCAATAAATTCCCTTGGTACGAGCCAATGTTCCGCTTCGGAAACTCAAACGCAGGCTACGGTCGTGTCACGGCGACGGATCACCTTGCTCTCAGACCCAATATCAGTTTTGAACCGACATGGTCACCGGTGCACTGGACACCCCGGCGACAGAAAGCACAACAGGCACGCCATCGCCACCAGGAACACCACCCGGCACCACTACATTTAATTGATAGAGCCCCGTGAATCCAGGAGTCAATCCGGAGAACTGCACGATCGCGGGGACACCACCGATGGTCACGCCCACCGGATTCATGGTCTTGGTCAAGCGATCTACGATCACCCCCGCATCGATGGCAGGCACAACCGCGCCGAGTCCCGCGCAGTACATGATCAGCACGTCGCCCACTTTGGCCGGATGGCCGGAATCGGCCAGCGGCTGATCCGTCGCACTAACGTAGACGTGGATGTGCCCTTGCCCTTTGCCCGAGGAATCCGTCGTAAAGATGGCGGGCTCGGCTGGGGCCACTGTTACCGATTGGGGAACCGACAGGCGCGTCCCTCTCTGCGCGATCAACTGATAGGTCGCGCCTGGAGCGATTGAATAGGGCACCACGGCGTTCACTTGATTCGGACTCGCAAACAGAAGCGGCAGCGCCCGCCCGGCAAAGACCAGTTGCGACCCTTGCATCAAGGTCTTCAACGGCAACCCCGACGCAAGCTCCATTCCATCGGCCAGCTTGACGCCGAATATCGAGACCAATTCCCCTGGCGAAGGAGTGCCCATGTAACTGCCGGCGCTCACCATCGCGCCCATGGGTAAGAACGGAATTTCCGGGTTGTCCTGAACGTTGCCGCCCACCTGCACTGTACCCTGTAAGTTAGCTTCGGGTTGCTGCGCGGTTACCGTCACCACCATGGACGTGGTCCGCGGATTACCGGGAGCCCACGTTGCCGACCAATGTCCGTCCTGCTGCGAACCGAGATTCAGTGGTGGATCGCCATTAGAGAAGGAGCTGACCACCGATCCAGTGCGCATCGCCGAGCCGCAATCGTCTAATACAGTCACTTCGATTGCGGCAGGCCAAGCGGCCGGGGCGGTGAAGTTCGATCCAAGCAAAGTAAAAACCGGCAGCAGCTTCGACGGTGTACACGTGGCCGTGGCAGCAGGGGTCGACATCGCCCCCTCCAATGCGGCGGACGGGTTCAATACCGTTGTTACCACCAGCAGCAGATCCACGGTGCGGGTGGCGCCGTCCTGCGGAAACTGTAGCGTCAGGGTTCCGCGGTATATGCCTGCGGGAAGTCCAGCGTTGGGCTGTACTTTGATATCCACCGGCTGATTCGGCGCCACAATACCACTCGCCGGTGAAATAGTGAACCAGTTCGGGCCACTTGTCGACGTTCCGGTGGCGGTAAACGAACTGCTGCGATTGGTGAGATTTGTAATACGAACCGACTGGGCCGCCGGAGTGGTCGCGCCGATCAGTCCTACAAAAGCTAGCCCGGTCGGCTCGACGACTGGTCCCGGATTGATGGTTGGCGCCGAGACATTCAAAACCACCGTAAGAAACTGCGGAGCATTGGGTGCCCCCGGAGCATCTATCCGAACTTGCCCATAGTAATCTCCCGGCACGAGGCCGGCCTGATTGACGCTCACGCTGATGGCGACGGGCTGGTCCGGGCCGACGGAGCCGGTGCGTGGCGTCGCGTTCAACCAGGGACCACCCGCAAGAGTGGACGCCGCGACGGTGAAATTCAGCGACTGTGAGGTCGCGTTAAAAAACCGGAAAATCCTGGGCGATGGCGCGCCGCCACCCTGCACCGCCTGAAAGGTGAATCCCGATTGCGTAAGCGCCACGCCGGTATTGGCGGCGATCACCGTGACAAACGCCTTCTGCGAGCAACACGGCGTTCCATTCGTTTGGAAGGCGCCCGGCGTCACAGGGAACGTGGAGGACGAGCTGGCTCCAGTTACAAAGGCATTCCCGAAAGCGTCCACGGCAATGCCATAGGCAGCGTCGAAGTTTTGGCCCGCAAGATAGGTAGAGTAGACCAGTTGATCGCCTGCCGCGCTCAGCTTTGCCGCGAAACCTTTGATGGTTGAGGGTATTGCATCCCGAAATCCGTCGGGTGTCACGGGAAAGGTAATTGAGTTTGTGCTGCCGGCCACGTAGGCATTGCCGGCGAAATCCACCGCCATGCTACTACACTGTTCTGAAACATCGCCAGTCCCGGCCAGGAACGTGGAGTAAATCAGCCCATCACCGGCCGGATTCAATTTTGTCACGAAGCAGTGACTCCGTCCGCTCTGAAAAGACGTCTGAAAAGCGCCAGGGGTTATCGGAAAGTTCGTCGAAATGGTAGACCCTGCAACATACGCGCTGCCCAGTGCATCCACGGCAATTCCATAACCCAGATCGTCGCCGCTGCCCCCCAGGTAGGTCGAGTAGACCAGCGCACTCCCGGTGGCATTCAACTTTGCCACGAAGGCATCATTCCCACCGCCCTGGAAAGAAGTCTGGAAAGCCCCGGGCGTAGCGAAGCCTGGTACATTGTTGCTTCCTGTGATATAGGCGTTACCGGACGAGTCCACCGCAATGCCTCGGCTCACCGGAAGCCCTTTACCGAGGTAGGTGGAATAGACCAGAGAAGCATTGCCGGACGCTGCGGGATTCAATTTCGCTATCCAGATGCCGCCTGGTGAGGTCTGGTAAGCCCCCAGTGTAATGGGGAAATTCGCCGATTGCGTCGTACCAGTTACGTAAGCGTTGCCCGCTGCGTCCAGTGCAACCGCCGTGGCTTCATCAGTGAAACTATCCTGCCCGCCCAAATAGGTCGAATAGACCAGTCCGTCGCCCGCCGGATTCAATACCGTCACGAAAGCGCCACCGTTGGGACGAGCTGTCGCGAAAGCAGTCGGCGTGACGGGAAAGTTTGTGGCATGAGTCCGGCCCACCACATACGCACGGCCTGCGGAATCTACCGCAATGCCGCGACCCTCGTCGCGATTAAAGCTCCCGCCAAGGTACGTCGAATAGACCACCGCTGAACCCGAAGCATTCATCTTCGTCACAAAGGCGGCTTGCGTGTTGGCGACTTTCGCCGGCTGAATTGTTCCTTTGATAGGAAAATCGGAAGACGTAGTCCAACCGGTCACGTAAGCGTTCCCCTGCGAATCCACGGCGATGGCATTGCCTTGATCCGCGTCGCCGGTGGGCCGGAATGGAAGCGTCGTGCCGGCCAGGTATGTGGAATAGATCAAACGCGGATCGATGACCAGCGGTCTGCTCGCATCATACTTCGCTACCTCGAAGCCGATCCTCCGGCTCCCCTTGCGGACATAACGTCCCTCGACGGACTGCCGGACGCCATTCGCCTCTTGATAGATCACAGGCTTGTGTTGGCATATCTCTCCACCCGCGACACTGAGAATCAGGTCTCCGTTGGATGCGATTCGCATGCTTTGAATACCGGTAAAGGCGAGTTGAATGGCGCGAGGGTCCGCGCCGGGAGCCACCACCAGGTCATACTCGAGCTGTTGCTGGTTGCCGTAATAAACCATATCCACGCCCGGATAAATTTCTCTATACCGGACTCTCGCGAAGTTGGCGATGTTCGTCCGCCATTTCGCCGGATCGTTTCCCACAAGATAATTGCTCTTACCCGGTAAGGGCTCGATCCCCTCCGGGCGCGCCGACGGGTTAGCCCCAATCAGGGTGATGCTCATTTTGGACGCGCCGAAACTGAGCGTCCCGCCTGTGGGCGTCAAAAACAAGGCATAACCGTCGCTATGGGCCAGAAAGTTCACGCGTGAATCGGTCTGGCCAACATTGGGTTCGAAGCTCATCGGGAGTTTGCTCCCGATGGGTTGCTTCGCGGCTGCGGTCGAAATTGTGGCAGAGATAAGAGTAAGAGTTAAGGTGATTTGATACCTGGTCATTAGCAAGCCCACGTTACGTGTTTCTCTGAGCGAAAACAAGGTTACAAACTTGGCGGATGTGGTAACTGCTTGGAAGCAAATGTAAAATAGATAACGTATCCTTCAGTTAGTTAGCAACGTTGTAGAATGAATTGCCTGTGACCCGACGAACCTTTCTGGCCGGCTGCAGTCTCACTCTCAGTAGCCGCGCCGCCGAACGCCTGCCCATCCACAAGGCCGTTCTATTCAGCATGCTCCCCGCGCAAATGAGTATCCAGGATCGGTTCCAACTCGCCCGCGATGCGGGCTTTGAGCAGATAGAGTGCGGAACCATGGACGATGCGCATCAGGCAGAAGAAATTCTGGCCGCAAGTAAGCAAACAGGCGTGCGCATTCACTCCGTGATGAATCGCGATCACTGGAAGTATCCCTTGTCCGCGGCCGATCCGGAAATCGTCGCCAAGAGCATTGAAGGACTCAAGACCAGTTTCCGAAACGCAAGCTTATGGGGCGCCGATACAGTCTTGCTGGTGCCGGCGGTGGTGAATGCCGAGACTAGCTACCAGCAGGCCTGGGATCGCTCGCAAACGCAGATCCGCAAAATGATTCCGCTGGCTGAAGAGCTCAAGGTGATCGTCGCGGTGGAAGAAGTCTGGAACAAGTTTCTGCTGAGTCCGCTTGAATTCGCGCGCTACATCGACTCGTTCCAAAGTCCCTGGGTGCGCGCTTATTTCGATGTCGGCAACGTGGTAATCTCAGGTTACCCGCAGGACTGGATTCGCACCCTGGGCAAGCGCATCGTCAAGCTGCATCTCAAGGATTTCACCTTCCGGCAGGACCCGAACCTGAAGAAACGAGTGGCCGACTTTGTAATGCTGCGCGAAGGCGAAATCAATTGGAAAGAAGTGCGCCGCGCATTAGCCGATATCGGGTACCACGGGTCGGCAACAGTGGAACTTCCAGGTGGGGATAAAGCGTATCTGGAAGATGTAAGCCGCCGCGTCGATCTGATTTTGAGCGGACAGTGAAGCAGGAGCAAACGTGAAAAACTTCCTCATCGGACTAATAGTTGGAATCCTGGTTTCGGGACTGACCCTGCTGATTATCGGCTTCGCCATCGTGAAGTTGGCCGGATCGTTCGGCGATAAACCCGTGACGGTGGCCGACGGATCGACGCTGATTCTGAAGCTCGAAGGCGGGCTGCCCGAGAAAACTCCAGCCGAGATCCCGCTGCCGATGTTCGAAGCGCAGACTCCCATGACCGTACACGAAATGTGGGAGACGTTCCGCAGGGCCGCCGCGGATCCCAAGGTGAAGGGAATCATCTTCGAGCCTCGCGGAGCGGGTATTGGATGGGCCAAGATGCAGGAGGTGCGCGACGACATTCTGCAATTCAAGAAGTCCGGCAAGCCGATCATCGCCTATCTGCGGGAGCCCGGCGCGCGCGAGTATTATCTTGCCAGCGCGACCGATCGCATCATCATTTCACCCGAAGATTCGCTCGATCTGAAAGGAATGCGCGTCGAGGGCATCTTCATCAAGAACACCTTGGACAAGCTGGGAATCAAAGCGGACGTGATTCACGCCGGCAAGTACAAGGACGCTGGCGATCTGCTTACCCAGACCTCAATGTCGCCGGAGACCAAGGAGGTCCTGGATCAGATCCTCGATCAATATTACGGCAACCTGATCGACGCGATTGCGCAGGGAAGGAAGAAGCAGTCCGATGCCGTTCGCGCGCTGATAGACAATGGTCCATTCATGGCGAAAGACGCGTTGGCCAATGGATTGGTGGATGCATTCGGATACGAAGAGCAGGCGGGCGATGACATGAAGAATCGCCTCAAGCAGTCCGAGTTGAAAAAGATTTCGGGCAAGGCATATTTGAAATCGGCGGTGGCGCCGGGTGGAGTCACAAAGCGAATCGCGCTGATTGTCGGCGATGGCGCAATTTCGCGGGGCAGGAGTGGTTCGTCGGACGACCAGGGCATCACCGCTTCCTCATTTATCAAATTGCTGAAACAGGTAGAGGACGATTCCAGCATCAAGGGTGTCATTCTGCGCGTCGATTCCCCAGGCGGCGAAGTAACTGCTTCGGACGAGATTCTGCACGCTGAGAGGAACCTGAGCAGAAAGAAGCCGATGGTGATCTCGATGAGCGATCTGGCGGCATCGGGCGGCTACTACATGGCGATTACCGGCGATCCGATTATCGCCTATCCCAACACTTTAACGGGGTCCATCGGCGTGATCTATGCTCGCATGAGTTTGCACGGACTGTATGACAAAATCGGCGTGAACAAGCAACTGCTGACGCGTGGCCGCTACGCGGATCTGGATTCCGACTATTCGCCGCTGAATGACGATCAACGGCGGAAACTGGCCGGCCAGATCGATGCGTTCTATCGATCGTTCGTAGGCAAAGTAGCCGAGGGACGCAAGAAGACTTTCGAGCAGATCGAGCCGTTGGCGCAAGGCCGCGTGTGGTTGGGCGCGCAGGCCAAGTTGAATGGCCTGGTGGATGAGTTGGGCGGTTTCGACCGGGCGGTGGAACTGATCCGAAAGAAGGCAAACATCGCGGCTAGCGACAAGATCACCCTGGTACCATATCCAGCGAAACGAAGCGTGTTCGATCAGATATTCAACCGCTCCGACGAATCCGCCGCGATCGAGCTGAAGATAGAAAAGGCTTTGGACGACCTTCCAGTCTCAGCCCTGTCCCGAGGCGGCTTCTTGAAATTGATGCCCTACTCGATTTCGGTGAAGTAGGAAGCATCGAAACGAGTCTCGATGCGGCAGCCTGAAGGCCGCGCCACGAGTTCGATCAATTGAAACGCATGGGTTCGGGAGTAAACTGAGACGGGGAGGAGTAACGCATGCCCACTAATGAGTACGTCGAAATTCGGAACGGCGCATACTACGTCGCAGGCACCCGCATTGGATTGGACATTGTGGCCATACGACTTTCGGAATGGAAAATCCGCCGAATCGATCTTTAAGTCCTACCCTTCCATCGGATCGCTGGCAAAGGTCTACGGCGCGATCACATTCATCCTGGAGCACCGGACGGACGTCGATGCCTATCTCGAAGATCAAGATCGTCGCTATGAGGAAATTCAAGCGCGCTATCCCCTGACGCCCGATATGAACGAGCGTTTTGAACAGGCAAAAAGCGAAGGATCAGTGAAGCAGGCTTGAGTTTCCGCTTCCAGGCCGACGCCGACCTGAACCCTGAAGTCGGACGAGGACTGCCGCGGCGCGAACCGATGATCGATTTTCGCGGTGCAACAGGTGTGATTCTAGCTATTAGCTAGCGCCGCTTGGCCTTGATCACGATTGGGGTGCCTTCGAACCCGAAGCGCTTTCGAAGCTGGTTCATCAGGAATCGCTCCGTCGAGAAATGCATATTCTTCGCCTTGTCCGTGAACGCGATGAATGACGGAGGACGCACCGACGCTTGCGTCATGTAATAAATCTTGATATCCCGGTCGAAATCCAGCCGCTCGACAAAGCGATTCAATTCGCCCGTCGTCACTCGCTTGGATGCCGAGTTGAAAGCATCGCGAATCATGCCGAACAATCGAACTACGCCCGCGCCCGTCTTCGCGGAAACAAAAGCAACCTGCGCATAATCCAGGAACTTCAATTCGTCGCGCATGTTCTCGACAAACGTGCGCTTGTCCTTTTCCGAGCTGACGTCCCACTTGTTCACGCACAGCACTACTGCCCGGCCCTCTTCATGCGCATAGCCGGCGATGGTCGCATCCAGTCCGATCATGCCTTCGCTGGCGTCCATGACCAGCACCACGACGTTCGCCATGCGGATGTGCCGGCGCGCCATCACCACGCTCAGCTTCTCCGCCATCAGCTTGGTCTTGCCCTTGCGCCGGATGCCCGCGGTATCGACAAACACAAACTCAACGCCGTTGTGCCAAATGCTTTCGTCCACCGCATCGCGCGTGGTTCCCGCAATCGGCGAAACAATGGAACGCTCCTCGCCCACCAGCCGATTCAGCAGCGTCGACTTGCCCACGTTCGGCCGGCCGATGATCGCGATCTTGATTGGTTGCCGGTCCTCCGGCGTTGGTTCCACTTCGACGCTGACTTCGAAATCCCGGGTCACGTGATCCAGCAGCTCGCTGATGCCCAGCCGGTGTTCGGCGGAGACGGCGAAGAGGTTGCTGAAACCCAGCGCGTGAAATTCGTGAATGAGGTTCTCACGCACCGCGCTATCGATCTTGTTCACCGCCAATGTGACCGGCTTGCCAATCTGCCGCAGCATCTTCGCCAGATCGCGATCGGCGCCCGTAATTTCAGTCCGGCCGTCGATCAGGAAAATGATCTGCGCCGCTCTGGAAAGGGCCACTCGCGCCTGCTTCAGGATTTCGCTGGGAATCAGTTCCGCGTCGTTCTGAATGATTCCGCCGGTGTCGATCAGCACGAAATGGCGTCCATCGTGCGACGCCTCTCCATGAATTCGATCTCGGGTGATGCCCGGCTCGTCACCTACAATCGACCGGCGGGTATGTGTAATGGCGTTGAATAGAGTGGATTTACCGACATTTGGCCGGCCAACGATCACCACCACGGGCAGATTGGGTGGTGCGGTTGTAACCGGTTGGTCATCGGTCCGGAGGTCTGGGCGTGCGACCATAGAAGTTACGGATGCAACCTGAAGTCTTGACTCACACTATTGATCATAGCGAACCGCCGGTGCGCAACCAGTCGATTCGCAACATCGCCATCATCGCTCACGTCGATCACGGCAAGACCACGCTGGTGGACGCCATGTTGAAACAGAGCGGCATTTTTCGAGATAACGAGCAAGTAGCCGACCGCGTCATGGACTCCAACGCGCTCGAACGCGAGCGCGGAATCACCATTCTCGCCAAGACCACCGGGGTTCGATATCACGGCGTGAAAATCAATATTGTCGACACGCCCGGCCACAGCGATTTCGGCGGAGAGGTGGAGCGCGCCCTGATGATCGTCGACGGAGTGATGCTGCTGGTGGATGCCAGCGAGGGCCCGCTTCCGCAAACGCGTTACGTCCTGATGAAGGCGCTGGAAGCGAAGCTGCCGCCGATTGTCGTGATCAACAAGATCGACCGCGCCGACGCCCGCATTCCGGAAGTGCTCAACGAGATCTACGATCTCTTCATCGATCTGGACGCTCACGAGGATCAACTCGATTTTCCCGTGATTTACACCAACGCGCGGGCGGGCATCGCCAAGCTTAAGCTTGAAGATGAATCGAGCGACCTGCGTCCTCTTTTCGAGACAATTCTTAAGCACATCCCGGCGCCCGGAGGCGACACCGAGTCCGTCCTTCAGCTCATGGTGGCGAACCTGGACTACAGCGACTATCTAGGACGCATGGCGATCGGCCGCGTGTTTGCCGGCGTGCTGAAATATGGCGACGATGTCGCGATCGCCAAGCTGGATGGCACCTACCAGACCACGCGCATCACTAAGCTGTATTCGTTCGAAGGACTGAAGCGCGTCGACGAGACCATTGGGCAGCCGGGCGATATTCTGGCCATCGCCGGTGTGGAAGGCATCACTATCGGCGAAACGATCACCAGTGTTGAGAATCCGAAACCGCTTCTGCACTCTCAAATCGACGAGCCCACCATTGCGATGACGTTCACCATCAATACGTCGCCGTTCTCGGGCCGCGAAGGGCAATACGTTACATCGCGCAATTTGCGCGATCGCCTGGATAAGGAATTGCTCACTAACGTATCCATCCGTGTCGAGGAAGCCGGCGGACCGGACGCGTTCAAGGTGATGGGACGCGGCGAATTGCAGCTCGCCATTCTCATCGAAATGATGCGCCGCGAAGGATTCGAGCTGATGGTGGGTAAGCCTGAGATTCTTACCAAGACCATCAATGGCAAACTAAATGAGCCGCTGGAATTGCTGGTGATCGATTGTCCGGAAGCGTTTATCGGCGTCGTCATCGAAAAGCTCGGTGGACGCAAAGGCAAAATGGAGAAGATGGTGAATCACGGATCGGGGCGCGTCCGGCTGGAGTTTCACATCCCGTCACGCGGGCTGATCGGCCTGCGCAGCGAAATGCTCACGGACACCAAGGGCACGGCGATCATGAACTCGCTGTTTGAGGGCTACATCGAGTGGCAAGGCGAGATTCCGTGCCGTCCAACGGGATCGCTGGTGGCCGACCGGGCGGGCAAGACCACTGGACATGCCATCTTCAATCTTCAAGAACGCGGCGAAATTTTCGTAACTCCCGGCGTCGAGGTTTACGAAGGGATGATCGTGGGCGAAAACTCCCGCGATGCCGATCTCAACGTGAATATCGTCCGGGAAAAGAAGCTGACCAACATGCGCGCCTCCACCGCGGACGAAGCGATTCGATTGGTTCCCCCACGGATCCTGAATCTGGAACAGGCGATTGAATTCATTCGGGACGACGAGTTCGTGGAAGTGACGCCGAAATCGATTCGCCTGCGAAAGAGAACGCTGAAAGCTAATCAAAGATAGGGGCGTTTGGTCATTTCGGTTTCTCCGGGAACTTGAATCCTACGTAAGTTCCGGAACTGATTCCCATGAGTCCCAGCAACTAAGCGTCAAAATCCGGCATGTCGTGCCGGAATCCTCTGGATTTCGGAAGAACAGGTAAGGAGGGCAGCCGGACTATCTTGGCCTGAACATCCGCAAGATTGTTCTTCTTCTCTTGTAGCTCCTGATCGAGCAAAGAACCCGGCATGGGATTTGCACTGGATATTTCCGCAATGCGCGCGGTCAAAGCGGCTTCTTCTGTCGCCAGTTCCTAACGCTGATTAGTGACTTCCAGACCTTTATCGCGCTTCACGAGAATCGCAGCGTTCAATTCGGTCCCAGGACGAAGACTTCACGCCGTTTAAGGATTGAACCACGATTCGGACTTTCACCTCGGCTGGCTTGTCTTAGCAAACGTTGGCATGCCATTGCGCCCTCACAGCATCACATCTCATTAGAATCCGCCAATCGAGTGCGATAACGCGATTCGGTAGACTAAGGGCCGAATATAGTGCTAAATTAAGGACCATGCGAGCATCCGACATTAAGCCCATCACCTACATGAAAACCCACTCCGCGGAGTTGGTGGCGGCCGTCAACAAAAGGCGCAGCCCTGTTGTCATAACACAAAATGGAGCGCCGCGCGCCGTGATTATGGATGTCCGGAGCTATGACAAAATTCAAGATGCTTTGATCCTGCTGCGACTGATCTCGCAATCTGAAGAAGAGTTTCGCAAAGGAGACTGGTTGACTCAGCAGCAAATGGAGCGGAAAGTGCAAGCGAGGCTTAGTGATTGAAGCGACTGCGAGTTCGTTGGTCCGGATCGGCTTCGCTCGATCTAATTGAGATTATCGAATTCATTCAACTTGACCGCCCGGCGGCTGCGCGGGAGATCGGTCGCGCCATCCTCCTTGCAGCGTCGCATCTGAGGCATAATCCACGTCAAGGAAAAGTCGTACCCGAATTCCTGGAACAGGGAGTTTCCGACTATCGACAAATCCTAATTTCGTGCTACCGGCTGATCTACGCAATCCGCGCTGATTCGCTGGATATAGAGGCCGTGATCGATAGTAGGCGTGACCTCCAAGCCGCCCTGTTCCAGCGACTCATCCGATGAGGACAACCCGCGATTTTCGGTAGTGTCCTAATTTGAATTTTTCACCTTGGGTTGCGGCGTTCAATGTGCTCCTGATCCACTCCGACACAGTCTGCTGATTGGCCTTCGCCGCTGCCGTGATTCTCTTCAGAGTTACAGTCTTAGGATCGGGATCTAGGAGATCAACGGAATGGCGAATGAGCCAGACGCTCAAAAACGTGAGGCAGAAACAGAGACCCAAAACACCGACAGCGCACCCAAGCGGAACGTATCGCAAGCAGAACACGAAGCAGAAGTAACGGACGCCAACCAACAAGAGGCTAACAGCACCACCACACAAACAGAACCACCCCCAGCCGCACCAAATAGGTTTCGGAAGGTGGTTGGTAGAACGATTAACTGGCTTAAATGCAAGGTTAGGGAGCCTAACATGGCCGAGTGGATGATGGTCCTCTTCACTGTCGTCATCGCTGGCGCGACTATCGCCTATACGGAATTTGCCAGAAGGCAGTGGCGCGTTATGGCTGGTCAACTCGCCGAGATGAAAACTGGGGGCGCGGATACTCACGCTCTCGCTGATTGGGCTAAAGCGCAAACGAGAGCTTGGGTTTCTGCAGAGGTAAAAATTAGTGGGCCAATCACCCTTGACGCCAGAGGGGCAGAGTTAAGATTCTCTGTAAAGATCGTCAACACTGGGCGCTCTCCTGCTTTCCGGGTGGACATTTGGCCAAAGGTAATAAACCAGCAAAACCCGGTCATCCGCAGAGAGCAACTGGAAATATGCGGCCGCAACCCGGACGGAACCGGAAGGCCAATGTCTAACAAGGTTTTCTGGGGAGGAACACTGTTTCCTGGAGCAGACGAGACGCATTACTACGCCCTGACAGTTATCCCAAAGGAACTGGCCAACTCCAACGAATTCGATGGGTACTTTAAGGGACGATTTATGCCGGGAATCCTTGGCTGTGTTGACTATGCTATAGATCCAACTGGGGAACGCCACCAGACTTTCTTTAGCTACACCCTCATGACCGTAGTTGCCCCCGGCAAGAATGATTTCAGCCGGATCGGTGAGAACATTCCGCTGGACAAAGTTGTGACGTTCAGGGACTGGCAGCACGGTAGCGGCGCAAACTGATGTAGAGAGGCTGGCTAGGACCAGAGCCAGCCAAATTAGGACGCCGCCCGATTTTCTTCTTCACCCCTTCGCGAAGTACAGGGCCGAGGCCCGTTCCAATTCCGACTTCGTCATGTATGGCGGACGGCCCTCGTACTTGCCGATCGAGGTCAGAATGTTGCAGATATCGGCCGGGTAGCAAGCGCGGAGCTCAGTGCGGCCCTCTCGTAGACAGAGTTTGCGGAGGTATTCGGCGCTGTCGGGTTCGTATGGCATATTGCTGCTGGCCAGGACCCGGTGAAAGATCTGGTCGAATGCCTTGTCATCCACGGCGTCGATGAAGATCTTGTTATGGATTCGGCGTAGGAACGCTTCGTCCGCCAGATCGCTGGGCTCCAGGTTGGTCGAAAACACCACCATCAGCTCGAACGGGATTTGGAATTTGACGCCGTATCTCAGCATCAGATAATCCACGCGCCGGTCCAACGGAACAATCCAGCGATTCAGCAAGTCTCTCGGCGACATCAATTGGCGGCCGAAATCGTCGACGATGAAAATGCCGTTGTTGGCCTTCATCTGCAGCGGCGCGGCGTAAATACCGGAGGATTCGTCCAGGCGCAATTCCAGCATGCTGGGAATCAACTCGCCGCCCACCACAATGCACGGTCTGCGGCACAGCACCCAGCGGGGATCGATGTCGTAGTCTTCCGCATCCAGTTTCTGGTGTACCACCGGGTCGTATAAACTGATGATCTGGTTGTCGACTTCCACTGCGTAAGGCAGCAGAATCGCATCCTGATAAACGCGCAGCATTCTTTCAGCAATACACGTTTTGCCGTTCCCGGTAGGTCCATAGATGAAGATGGAATTCTGGGAGACGAGCGCCGGGCCCAACTGATCCAGGAGCTGATCCGTGACCACCAAGTCCGAGAAAGCCGAACGGAGCGCCTTGCGATCGATCTTGACTTGCGCCGACTGGGATTTCGTCGCGTTGTGATAGTCCTTCAAGGAAACTGGCGCTGCTCCGGCGTACTGCGTGATCTGAAATCGCTCCGATGCCAGCATCTTCCCCGCTTGCGAAAGCGTGAAGTGGTAGTCGTTGCCGACCATGCCCTTCACTTCCACCAGTTGCTGGGAGCGCATATGCTGGAAAACAATATTCAGAATCGGCGAGGAAACTTTGAGGGTTTGGCCCAGTTGTTGTAGAGTGCTGAAGCCCTCCAGCAGCAACCTGCGTAACAACAGATCGAGTATCAAAGACTGGGAAATCCCTAAGTCCTCAAAGGTTTGCGGAACACTGGGAGTAAATCCGGTGCGGACCGGCGAGAGCGTAGCTGCCATGGATGAACCGACCTCAGTCTCTAATCGGCCGTGCCAGCTCAATTGTTTATACACGCTGAAAGCGGAATACCCGTCAAATCTGGTGTGAAGCTTTGCCGGGTGGTGGTGTGCGCGCTCTTCGTGTGTCTTTCGGCACGCGCCGCTGTCACAGCCGAGCAACTCTATAAGGATGCGCAGAAGGCCGAGCACGCCGGCGAAACCGTGCGCGCCTACGTGCTTTATGCTGAAGCGGCCGCGGCGGAGCCAACCAACCTGGCTTATTGGGAGCGAGCGCAGGTACTCCGGCCGGCGGCGAGTCTTCTGAATGTTTCACAAGCCCGGCCAGCCGAACTGCCCCCTGAAAAAATCGACCGTACGCTATTTGGAAACATTACGGAGCTGGATCTGGAGCGGTCATCACGCAAGCCGCTGCCTCCGCCGGATTTGAAATTCTCGGCAGGCCGCCAGGATTTCGATATGCGAGGCGACGCGAAATCCTTGTGGGAAAAGCTGGCCGCCGCTTTCCATTTCATGGTCGTGTTCGATACGCAATATCAGCCTCCCCAGAATGTCCGCTTCCGGGTGGATAACGTCGACTATCGCGAAGCGATCCGCGCTCTTCAGGCCGCTACGGATTCCTTCTTCGTTCCTGTTAGCGATCGCATGATCTTCGTTGCCAGCGACACCACGCAAAAGCGCACCGAATTTGAGAACACGGTAGCGATCGTCATCCCGTTTCCTGAGACGGCCAGTGTCCAGGAACTCCAGGAAATCACGGTCGGCGTCCGCGGTTTGCTGGACATGCAGAAGCTGATGATCGACAGCCAGCGGCACTTGATTCTCATTCGCGACCGGGCGACCAAAGTCCGGCTGGCCCAAAAGCTCTTCGAGGATCTGATGCGCCCGCGGCCGCAGGTGGCCATTGAAGTTGAGATCCTCACGACGGATCGCACGTCGTCGCTGAGTTACGGCATGTCTCTGCAAACGGCGTTCCCACTGGTGAACATCGTTCGGAGTCCCACCATCGCCACCTTCATACGGTCGTTCGCGAGATCGAACCTATGGAGCGTCGGCATCGCGAATGCAAGTCTGTTTGCCACCGCGGCCAAATCGAATTCGAACACGTTGCTCAACTCGGAAATTGTGGCGCTGGATGGAATGCCCACCACGCTGCACGTCGGCGACAAGTATCCAATCGTAACCAACCAGTATTTGGGCGCGACCACTGGAACCGGCAAGGTCTATTCGCCTCCTCCAACTTTCAACTTCGAAGATCTGGGATTAGTGCTGAAGGTGACGCCGCATGTCCACGGCGCGGACGAAGTTTCCCTCGACATCGATGCCGAATTCAAACTGCTGGGCGCGGGCAGCGTGGATGGAATTCCGATTGTGTCGGCCCGGAAGTTTGAATCGAAAGTGCGGGTTGGAAACGGGGAGTGGGCTGTTCTGGGCGGGCTCATGACGGGATCGGAAGCGCGGACCATCACGGGGATTCCTATTCTAAGTTCTATCCCGCTGCTTCGCGAGAATAAGACAACCCACGAAGATTCCGACACATTGATTATCCTGAAGCCGCATCTTCTGATTCTCCCGCCCACCGAAACAGCCACGTGGCGCGCGTACTGCGGCACGGAGACGCGGTTGCCGGTGGAATTTTAGGGAATTGGAAACCGCTCTGAGTAAAACGCTTCCTTACGCTCGCGGTTCCGTAGCGCAACTCTCGGAACCGCGACCGTAAGGGAGTGTTGTTTTTGCCTCTGGTATCCTCAGAGCTTGGATCACAAGTCAAAAATGCTGGAGGAGATCCACGAGCAGCCCGGGGCTCTCGAGCGGACTCTCAAGGCAGAGCGGAAGTCGATCGAAGAACTTCGTTCGCTGCTCCAAGGGCAACCTCCGAAGCTCATCATGCTGGCGGCGCGCGGCACCTCCGATAACGCCGCGCAATTTGGGAGGTACCTGCTCGAAATCACTACCGGAATTCCCGTTACGCTGGCCGCGCCTTCCATTTTCACGCTGTATCGCGCTCCGTTTCAATTCGACGGCGTCCTGGTGATCGCGATTTCGCAGTCCGGTGAATCCACCGACACGAACCTGGTTTTGGAACGGGCACGAGAGCAGGGGGCCCGCACGATCGGCATCACCAACGAAGCGTCCAGCAAACTCGCGCGCACTGCGGAGCACATGTTCCTGGTGCATGCCGGGCGCGAAAAAAGCGTCGCCGCCACCAAGACCTATACGGGCCAGTTGCTGATGCTCTACATGATCGCCTACGCGCTGGGCGCACGGATCGCGCTGGACGATCTCGCCCGGCTGCCGGACTGGACCTGTCAAGCGCTGAAGCTACAGCCGGAAATCGCGCGTCGTGCCGAGCGCTATCGCTTCATGGAGCACGCACTTGTAGTCGGCCGCGGCTTGAATTATTCGAATGCATTTGAGTTCGCGCTCAAATTGATGGAAACCTGCTACGTCGTGGCCGAGCGATTCTCCAGCGCCGATCTGCTGCACGGGCCGATCGCCATGGTGGAGGCATCGTTTCCCGCGTTCCTTTTCACGCCATCCGGCGTCACCTGGCAAGGCATGCGCGAAATGTTGGAGAAACTGAATCATCTCCAGGCGGAGACGCTGGTGATTACCGACCAGAATAATCCCGAGGTTTTGACGCTGAATCAGCGAGCCGTGGTTGTACCCGCGGCGCTGGAAGAAATCTTCACGCCAATTCCTTACATTATTCCAGCTCAGCTTTTTGCCGCGTGCCTGGCGGATCAAAAGGGACTGGATCCGGACCGGCCGAGAACGCTGAGCAAAGTTACTCGAACGATGTGAAGCTTGTCTGAATACTGCGCGCTGCCGGCTCTAGAGTTTGGACATTCTGATGTGGGGCAGGATGGCATCCTGCGGCGGATTGGTAATCCGCCTGTTGTTGGATCCGGAATTACTTACGGGCCGATTGCCAATCGGCCGCAGGTTACCGACAGTTACCAACCTGCCCCACAAGCTGGTCAAGACTGTCAACAATTAGACTATCGAACAGCGCCGGCCATGGGGCTGCTCGCGCTGGCATATAGCTTCTTCGGCATACGGCCCGACAGGTAGGCAAGACGTCCGGCCTGGACCGCCAGCTTCATCGCTTCCGCCATCTTTTCGGAATCTTCGGCCTCGGCGATGGCGGTGTTCATCAGGACTCCGTCATAGCCCAACTCCATCGCAATGGCGGCGTCCGAGGCAGTGCCGACGCCGGCATCCACGATCAGTGGGACTTCGGTGATGGTCTCGCGCATGATCCGCAGATTGGTGGTGTTCTGTATGCCCAACCCGGAGCCAATGGGCGCACCCAGCGGCATGACGGCGGCGGCCCCGGCATCGATCAGCTTGCGCGCATTCACCAAGTCGTCGTTGGTGTAGGGAAGCACCACAAAGCCTTCCTTCACCAGCACGCGTGTCGCTTCCAGCAGCCCTTCGTTGTCTGGGAACAACGTCTTTTGATCGCCAATCACTTCCAGCTTCACCCAGTTCGAAAGACCGACCTCCCGCGCGAGCATTGCGGTGCGAATCGCTTCGTCGGCCGAGTAGCAAGCAGCCGTGTTGGGAAGGATGAAGACCTTCGAGCGGTCGATATAATCCACCAGCGATTCTTTGGTTTTGTCCGTCAAGTTGACGCGCCGGACGGCCACCGTGACGACCTCGGCTCCAGAAGCCGCATGGCATCGAGCCATCTCCTGAAAGCTGCGATACTTTCCAGTGCCGACAAACAAGCGGGAGGTGAATTGGCGGTCGCCGATGCGCAGAGCATCATTCATGATTCCATTCTACCGCCCACCCCTCGCGGCGCATCGTCATGGAATTTGGTTCTGCGGCACGCTCCCGCTCGGACGCCGATTTTGTCTCAAGCTGGCACCGGAAATCCCTTAGAGCTACGGTCGTTTTTGGGACGCACCTAAGGGGAATACCTGCCGGGAAGTAAGCCTCTCGTTACTAACTGTTATGAACCCGCAGGCCGATGAATTGCCTGCGGCCCAGTAATGCCGCGGAGCGCCCAACTTGTATCTGGTTCAAATCTTTCGCGCCAGCCCGCTAATGGCTCTCGCGCTATGCGTGTGCCTGGGGACGATCCTGTGGTGCGTTTTGCTAACGCGTAGGCAGCAGGTCGGCTTGGACCGTCTCCTCACAGCTTTGCTAGGGATGATCGCGATCTACGAGGCGCTGCGCTTACTGAAGGATTCAGGCATCATTCTCTTTCCGGGAATTCACAAACTGGATGGGTGGGTGGACTTCATTATCGCGGCGCTGTATCTCATCGCCGCCATGATTCTCAAGGCGTCGAGTAGCGAGCGCGCGAGCACGAAGGCGCGTCTGCGGCTGGTGGAAGCCAACGAGAAGACGGTGGAGACCGGCAAGATGGGTGTAGCATCCGCGCTGGAGCCCAGCGCCGTGTTCGATGCTTCTCCGCTGGCGACGTTCGCGCGGGATTCCAGCGGCATCGTGATTTATTGGAATAGCGCCGCGGAACGTTTGTTCGGTTGGAACCGCGACGAGATCATTGGCCAACGTTTGCCTTCGGCGGCTGGCCCGCTACGTGACAAACAGGGCCGCGAGATTGAGGCTGCGGTTTGGAATGCGCCGATTCGCCCCGCGAGCGGCACGGTTCGGGGAACGCTGACGATTGCGGCGGATAGCTCGGTGTTGCGGGCGGTGGGCCTGGAGGTTGGGCATCGGGTGCAGGTGTAGGAGTTGAAAGAACGCGCCCTTACGGTCACGATTCTGAAACGTAACCGCGCGCGTCAGCAAGCGATTCAAGCTAGTACCTAATTGCATAAGTCAGAGTACTTGAGTTTTGGCGCTGACGGGAAAACAACCGCCTTCCTCCACTCGAACGGAGTGGCTCTCTCGTTATAGGTGGGGGTGATGTGCAAGTGCACGTTGGGATGACGCTTCAGCCAGCGGTCATCCTTCGGCTTGCGCGTGTTCAGGTTGTCCAGCACAACATGGATTTCACGGCCGGGATGGCCGGCCACGACCTCGTTCATGAAGTCCAGGAACTCGCGCCGGCGTCTGCGGCTGCACCTGTCCGGTGCTGATCTCCAACCCCGCAAACAGTGTCGTGGCGCCATGACGCTTGTAGCCGTGGCTGAATCCGTTGACCGCTTTGCCGTCCGGCAGACGCAGATAGCCCTGCGCCCCTCCAAGGCCTGAATGGACGGCTTCTCATCCACGGCGAGCCGAACTCCGGATCGGTGCTGATGCAATCCGGAGAGACGGGCGCGAGGAGCAGCTACGCACCCGCATCGCCGCCCTTTCGGCCACCAAACAGGAATCTTGAGACGGGGGCGCTGGAGAGCTCTGGCGAGCGTCGGCAAGTCGGTTTGCGTTTCGAGCCTGTGACGCCGCAGCGCGCGCTACGATGGTGGTTCCCAACTCATGGCAGAATCTCCCATCACCCCGCGCGAAAAGGACTTCGCTACCTGGTATCAAGATGTCGTCTTGCAAGGCGACATGGCCGAGCCGGCCGAAATCGTTAAAGGCTGCATGGTCATTAAGCCCAATGGTTATGCCGTATGGGAAATTCTGCAGCGGGAGCTCGATACTCGCTTCAAAGCTACCGGTCATCAGAACATCTACCTGCCGCTGCTTATCCCGCAAAGCTTCCTGACGAAAGAAGCGGAACACGTGGAAGGGTTCTCGCCGGAGTTGGCGGTGGTCACTATCGCCGGCGGAAAGGAACTGGAAGAGCCGTATGTCATCCGTCCGACTTCGGAGACTATCGTCGGCCATTTTTTTGCAAAGTGGATTCACAGTTATCGCGATCTTCCGCTGCTGTTCAATCAGTGGGCGAACGTGATCCGCTGGGAACTCCGGACGCGTATGTTTCTGCGGACGACGGAGTTCCTCTGGCAGGAGGGGCACACCGCGCACTCCAATCATGAAGAAGCTGTCGCGGAGGTGCTACGGATCCTCGACCTCTACGCCCGGGTGGCAGAAGACGTGATGGCTATGCCCGTGGTGAAAGGCGCCAAGTCCCGGGCAGAGAAGTTTGCAGGCGCGCTGAAATCCTACTCCATCGAAGCGATGATGCAGAATGGTCTGGCGTTGCAGGCCGGCACCAGCCACGACCTCGGTCAGAATTTCGGCAAGGCTTTCAACGTCCAATTCCAGAGCAAAGAAGGGACGCTCGATTATGTTTGGCAGACCAGTTGGGGCGTCAGCACGCGGCTGATCGGCGCGCTCATCATGGCGCACTCGGATGACAAGGGCCTGGTGCTGCCGCCTAAGGTTGCTCCGGTGAAGGCAGTGATCGTGCCCATTTATCGCAAAGACGAAGAGCGTTCGCAGGTGCTGGAAGTGTCGGTCCGCATCGCCGCTGAGTGTGGCGCCCATCTGGACACACGCGAGGGACAGAGCCCTGGCGCCAAGTTTTTCCACTGGGAACGTCGCGGTGTGCCCGTGGTCTTCGAACTCGGTCCACGCGATGTGGCCAGCGGAAACATCGTTCTCAAACGCCGGGACACGGGATCGAAGGAAATCATTCTGCAAAACCAAGCGGTGTCGAAATTGGCATCGACGCTGGACGCCATGCAGACGGAACTTTATCAGAAGGCCAAGCAACGCTTGCAGGACAATACGGTCCTGGCCAACTCGATCGGCGAAGTGGAATCGATATTGAACAATGTTACGGCCGAGAAAGGCGGGGGAAAATTCGTGATGGCCCATTTGAAGGACGATCCGTCGAGCGACGCCCGAATCAAAGAATTCAAGGCGAGCGTGCGAAATATTCCCCTCGTGGACGATTACGATGGACCCGGCAAGTGCATTCTGACAGGCGAAGCCGTGGACCGAAGGGTGGTTATCGCCAAGGCCTATTAATTAAACCAAGGCGAAATGCGCCAGACGATGCCGCAGTGTTTCATAAGCACGAAACAACAGCGACTTCAGCGCGGGCAGAGAACACTGGAGCACCTCGGCGATCTCCACGTACTCCATGCTTTCATATTTGTGCATGAGCACGGCAGCCAGTTGCTTGGGTGGTAGGGTATCGATTGCTTCACGCACCTGTTTGGCGCGAAGCTCCAGAAGCAGCAGCTCGTCGGCTCGCGGCATCCGATCCCAAAGTTCTCTGTTGGGTACTTGCCGCACGGCGTCGTCCAGCCGCACCAGTCCCCGTTCGCGGCGTGAGTCCCGGCGCCAGTTGAGTGCAACGTTGGTGGTGATACGGAACAGCCAGGTGGTGAACTTCGCATCCGGCTGATATTTTTCGCGGGAGCGATACACGCGGATAAAAACGTCCTGAGCCAGTTCCTCGGCGATGGCGTGATTTTGCACCAGGCGATACAGATGGCTGACTACCGAATTGCGATGCCGGTTGAGCAGCAGATCAAAACTGGACCGGTCGCCTTTGGAGACCGCGATCATCAACGCTGTATCTTGATCGATCGCCAGCATAGGCGCCATGTTGATTCAACGTCCCACGCAGCCACGCCGTTACGCCGATGCGTGTAAGGATTGGTAAAGTGCAGGCGCGCAATCAGAACCGCGAATGTAAGGGAGTGTTTGTGCCCACCAAAGGTAATGAAGACGCGGCGGGCTGGTCGCGTGGAATCAATAATCTGGATCGCGTCTTCAACGGAGTCGTTTAGCCTGGGCGCGCTTCCTTACGGTCGCGGTTCAGTTGCGGGTTTGGTGCTCGGGAAACACCGCGTAGCCTTCCGGAGGAGGAAAGAGTTCGTGCAACAAGCTCAATCTCTTACGCAGATAGCGGCTCTGCAACTGCCGCGGACCGGTCTCTACGTCAATGTCGCAACAGATCCCGTGCAGGTACAGAGTCAGGGTGTCAATGAATGACTGGCGGGCATAATCGCGAAACGCTTTCGTTTCCTTGCGCACATTCGTCTGGCGGCGCAGCAGGGCCTGCTTCATGTGCCAGCTCTCTTCGTCCACTTCACCATGGACGCCGTTGTTCACTTCTTCGCGCAGCAACGAGGCATATCTCGACTGGGCTTCGTCCGACCACAAATCCCCGGCCAGCCTTGCCAGCACGTGATAGAAGCGGTAGTGATATTCGGAAACATCCTGATCCTTGAGCGCGAAAGCCAGGACTTCTTCGTTGTCGAATCGAACTTGCGTGACCCACGACAGGCGGTTCTCCGGCGGCTTCTCGGTGCAGACGAAGTCCTCCTTTCGAACGTCGCCTTTTTCCTTGCCATCGGCCCGCTCCAGATAGGGAACCAACAGAATCGAGACCTTGGGCAGAAGGCTGGAGATCGCAGGCGGCAAGGACGCGATCGGCTCTTCCAGATATTCCTTCAGATCTTCTTCGCTGAGAGGAATGGAGGCGCAAAAATAGGAGAACGTGTTGCTGAGCGGAATCATCTCGCTACGGAAACGCTCCGCCAACTGGCCAACGCTCAATTTGGAAGGATCAGGTAAGGCGACCATCTAATGGGTGTTCTGCCCTGAGTTTATCACGACGGTGGGGAAAAAACGATGAACCCCGAGGAATACAGAGTATTTATGGGCTCTCCGGAGCGAGATCCGGAGGGAAGTTTACGGTTCGAGGACATTTTTGTTTAGTGCGGCCTCCTGTATTCTTAGGAGAGTATGCAACTCATCGGAAAGAACATCGCCATTCTGCTGGATACGGCGTATCAGGAAATGGAAGTCTGGTATCCGTTCTATCGCTTTCAAGAGGCCGGCGCAAAATGCGTGTTTGTGGCAGCCGAGGCGGGCAAGGTTTATCTGAGTAAGGTTGGTTATCCAGCCGTTGCGCATCTCTCTTACGACGCTGTGAGCGCGGACGATTTCGACGGAGTGGTGGTTCCCGGCGGCTACGCGCCGGATCACATTCGACGACATGCGAAGGCCAATCAGTTCGTGAAGGATATGGACGTCCAGGGAAAACTGGTGGCCTCCATTTGTCATGGTCCGTGGGTGCTGTGTTCGGCCGATGTCTTGAGAGGCCGCCGCGCTACATGCTTCTTCGCCATCAAAGACGACGTGGTGAATGCCGGCGCGCTGTACGAAGACGCCGAAGTGGTGGTGGACCGGAACCTGGTGACCTCGCGCAAGCCTGAGGATTTACCGGCGTTCTGCAGAGCCTCCATAAACGTGCTGGTCGAGTCTCCAGTGTTGACTGCGTGACGTTCGCCGATTGCCGCGCACTATGATAACCACATGACAACCGGAAACATCGTGATCACGGGGGCGTCGACGGGGATCGGCCAGGCTTGCGCTTTGCGGCTGGACGGGCTGGGATATAGGGTTTTCGCTGGAGTGCGTAAGCCCGCGGACGGCGAAGCCCTGAAGAAAAAATGCTCGGACCGATTGTCGCCGGTCATGCTGGACGTAACCAGCGAAGATTCGATCGGCGTGGCGGTGCGTACGGTCGGCGATGTACCGCTGGCTGGGCTGGTTAACAACGCTGGGATCTTCGTCGCCGGGCCGCTGGAGCTGGTTCCAATCGCGATGTGGAGAAAACAACTCGAAGTGAATGTGATTGGCCAGGTGGCCGTGACGCAGGCGTTCCTGCCAATGCTTCGCGCCGGGCGCGGGCGAATCGTCAATATTGGATCTGTCGCCGGCCGCAGCGCATTGCCGTTTTCCGGGCCATACTGTTCTTCTAAGTTTGCACTGGAAGGACTGACCGATTCGCTCCGCATGGAGCTGCGGCAGTGGGGCATGTCTGTATCGATCATCGAGCCCGGCGCTATTCGGACGCCTATCTGGGACAAATCGGAGGCGGGCGCAAGTGAGTACTTGAATGACATTCCCGCGCATTTACTGGAACTGTATCGCGATGGCCTCGACAAGCTCAGGGCGGCGGCCGCACAGGCCGGCAAGGATGCCATTGGACCGGAAGAGGTGGTGAAGGCGGTGGAGCACGCACTGACCTCGGCCAAACCCAAGACCCGCTACGTGGTGGGAAGCGATGCCAAACTCCGAATGCGGCTGCTCCACCTTCCAGATCGCCTGTTGGATTCTCTTATACTGAAAAAACTGAAGATGGTTCGCGCTGAATGAAGTCCACTGCAACACTTCTTTTCCTGCTTATGACACCGGTTTCGTTCGGCCAGTATTCCCGAGGCGTCAACCTGGCGGGAGCAGAGTTCGGCGAAAACAATCTGCCGGGCACATTGGGCCACGACTACACCTTCAATAGCGAGACCACTTATCGCTATTTCGGCGCGAAGAATCTGAACCTGATTCGCCTTATGCTGCGCTGGGAGCGGCTGCAACCTTCGCTCCGCGGTCCGCTGGATGTGAATTACCTGGGGGGTGTCAAGAATAATATCGCGTGGGCGAAAGCGCACGGCGACAAAGTGATTCTGGATATCCACAATTACGGCAGATACAAACTTACGGAAAACGGGGTGTTGAACACCTACACGCTGGATAACGTCTACGGTGGCGTGGTGAAGGTTGCCGGCGCCGACCTGGCTGATCTGTGGATCCGTCTGTCCAACGAATTTCGGGACGAGGCTACGGTCTTGGCGTATGACTTGATGAACGAGCCGCACGACATGGCCAACGCGAGCTGGAAGACAATTTCACAGGCCGCGCTGATGGCCATCCGGACCAACGGCGATCGCAAACTGATCATGGTTCCCGGGGACGCGTGGTCCAGCGCCGAGCGGTGGCCGATTGTACACGGACCCACCAGTTGGATAAACGATCCAGAGAATAACTTCGCCTATGAGGCGCATCAATATTTCGATCGGGACAATAGCGGAACCTACGCTCTTACTTACGAGCAGGAACTAGCGTTGAATCCGAACCTGGCTGTAGTTGGGCCAAAGCGTGTTATTAACTTCGTCAATTGGCTGAAGGCGAATAATGTGCGCGGGTATCTGGGAGAGTATGGAATTCCAGACACGGACGCTCGTTGGTTTACAGTGCTCGATAACTTTCTATTGGCGCTCGACTCGGCCGGCTTGGACGGCAGCTATTGGGCGGCCGGGGAATGGTGGGGCGCATATCCACTTTCAGTGCAGCCTCAAAATAATTTCACCACCGATCGGCCGCAGTTAGGCGTGCTATCGGGACACTTGGCTCCGGGATTGTTTACCACTGTTTCGGCGGCGAGCTCAAGCGGGTTTGCCTTCGCGCCGGATTCGCTGGTGACCGGCTATGGAGCCGGACTCGCGTTTGAGTCTGCAGCGGCATCGGGACTTCCGTTGCCAACCTCTCTCGGTGGCGTGCAGGTGGAGTTGACGGATGCGGCGGGCACGCAAACTCTAGCGCCATTGGTCTATGTTTCGCCAAGCCAAGTGAACTATTTGGTTCCGGCGAACGTCGCGCCCGGCAAATTGGATGTTGCGCTGCGGAATGGCGGGAACGTGGTGAGCCGCGGAACACTGGAGCTCGACAAAGTGGCGCCCGCGCTCTTTTCGGCAAATAGCGATGGACGCGGCATCGCGGCGGCGCAGGTGGTACGCGTAAAGCCGGACGGAACCCAGACCTACGAACAAGTAGCGCAGTTTGACGCGGTGCTGGGCCGGTATGTCGCGGCGCCCATCGACTTTGGAGCTTCCACCGATCGGCTGTTCCTGCTGTTGTACGGCACGGGTTTCAGAAATGCTGTCCGCGCCAGCCTGCAGGTTGGGACGGCCACCCTTCCGTTGTCCTACGCCGGCAAGCAACCCGAGTTCTCCGGGTTGGATCAATTAAACGCCGAACTACCGCGAGGTTTGGCGGCAGCGGGCGAGGTGGTTGTCAAATTTCAGGCGGATGGTAAGCCGGCGAATCAGGTCACGCTGACGTTTCGGTAGCGTAGGGCGGGATGGCATCCTGCCGCCGATTGTAAAATCGGCCCGGGGAAATTTGGCGGATTTCCAATCCGCGGCAGGTTACCAACCTGTCCCCACAAGTTACCAGTGAATGCGCACTCCGCCGATCACGCTGCGCGACAGGGCTTGATACCCCAGCACCTCCTCGTAGCGCTCGTTCAAAATATTCTCGAGTCTCAAGACTGGAGTGACGTGTTTATGGGCGTCGAACGAGGCGCTGGCATAGACGTTTTCGTAGCCCGAATTGCGGTTGATGACGTTGTTAAACGTGAAGCCGTCGGAGTCCTGGCGTTCGCCTACAAACCTTCCGCCTACAATGAACGACCAACGCCGCGGAGTGACGGCAAGCGAAACAGCGCCGGAATTGCGCGGCCTGCGAATCAATTCCTGCCCGATGCCAACTATGGCCGATCTTGGCGACGTAGAGCTGGTGACGCGCGTATAGAGGCGCATGTAGCTGCCGGATACGAGAATGTGTCTCGCGATTCGCGCCTGCGCCGACGTCTCGAGGCCGCGCGACCAGCTAGCTTGTATGTTCTGCCAGGAGTCGCCCACGAACGCGATTAGATCGCGGAACGAGCTGCGGAAAGCAGAGATTTCGGTATGAACACGCCGTCCGAGCCAATCCGATACCAGCGCGGCGTCATAGCTGTTGGTCACTTCCGGCCGCAGCGTTGGATTGCCATGAAAGAACGATGCCTTCGCGAAGTTTTCGAGCAGACTCGGTTCAGTTTCTCCGCGCCCGGCGCTGAATCGCAGAAGTGTCGATGTCAGAGCGCCGTGTTCTCCCAGCAGCATCAGGCTCGCGCCGCCTCGCCCCGAGCCGATGGTTCCAAAAGCGCTGCTGTGCTCCACGCGCGCGCCGCCGGTCAAATAGAGTCTGCGGCCTATACTGTGCTGCAAATTCGCAAAGAACCCGTGGTGGTTGCGCGAGGCTTCGATGCCCGAAAGATCTCCTCTCTGATGCTGATAGTCATAACCGAAGACGAGGACGCCGCCGTGATGGGACAGCGTGCCCTGATACCCCGCCGCTTTTCGCTCGGTCAAATTCAATGAGTCGGAAGGCCCGAAGAACGCGCTGCCGAGTTCGAGTCTCACGCCCGCCGGAAGAGGTCCCACGCTGGCCGTTGACGGGTTCAGCAACCGCAGGAAGTAAACCCGGGGCAACGGTCCAGGAACCTCGCGGACTAAGGCCGCCAGAGACTGGATTCCGAACGGCTCGTTGTCGTTGAAACGGTCCGACAGCCGGTTATAGCCGAACGTAAATCTCTGAATGTAATTCGAGCCGCGAGTGTCGTCGAGCCGCAACGAAACCGTGGAGTCGCGTGTTTCTTCGTTCGGAATCGGGTCGTCGATCCCGTACGCTACCTGACCGGGAGTGCCGGTGTGCGCATCATAAATCCGAAATATTCCGCGCACCTGCGTGGCATTGGAAATACGATAGCCGAGGTTCGCGGTACCGCTGTTGTCGCGATAGAAATCGTTGACGTACGCGCCCACGGTGTGTAGCTCGGCGGCGCTGAGGGAATAATCCAGACGCCCGCCGGATCCGCCAGTGATGCTGGCGATCCACCGGTCCGTCTGAAAATTTCCGCGCTCGTAAGAAAAAGCCCCGTGCGGTGTCTTGTCTTCTGCGTCGCCACGTTTGGTGAATAGTTGGACGACGCCGGCAGCCGCCTCCGCTCCGAAGAGCGCGCTCTCCGGTCCACGAACAATTTCCACGCGTTCGATTCCTTCCGTGGAAAGATGTTCCAGATGCAACTCGCCGCCCGGATCGTTGAGCGGAACGCCGTCCAGAAGCACGAGCGTGCCAGTGCGCTCCGCGCCCCGGGTATAAACCTGGGTGAGCGATCCTCGCCGTCCGTAATCGGAAATCTGCAGACCTGGGATGTCGCGTAGAACATCGGTGAGGACTGGATAATTGAGAGCCGCCAGTTGACGTTCGGTAACCACGCTAGCTGAAATCGCCGCCTGCTCCGGACTTGTCTCCGCGCGGGTGGCGGTGACCACCACAGTTTCCGTGGGTCCCGCTATTACCAGCGCGATCTTGCTTTCCGCCGCGGCAACCAACGGCGATTGTTGGGCAATGAATCCAGGCTTTTCGATTTGAGCATTGCACTTGTCGATCCCAGCTACGGTGAACCGCCCCAGAGCGTCGCTGTAAGTAGTTTTAGTGGAACACGACACACGGGCGCCCTCCACCGGGCGTCCGGATGGATCGACGATCGTGCCGTGAATGTCAGAGGTTCCGCCCGCGCAGAGAGCGAGCGGCAAAAATAACAGGAATGGGATTCGCATCGGACGTTTCTCCCTCGAAAACGCGATTAGTCCAAGCGAGGAACCGGTCTCCTGACTCGCGGCCGGCTCTTCTTGAAGCGATCTTCCCACTTGCGCAGTGATTGCTTCAGCCGAACTACGCCGCCTACAGTTGCGGGGCAGTGGCGGATTCTAACCGCCTTCCCGTGCATCCCTCGCTAAACAATTTGTGAAAGATCCAGTTGCGTCAATCGCAACTTTTGAGAGTATAGCAGATCGGTCAGCAATGGTTCATCATGAACCAAACGAAGACCAATACACCCGGAACGCCAAGGACCCAAGCAAAAAGGTATTTCATTGTTATCTCCTCCGCTCCTGATTTAGCACGTAATTGGCCACGTCGCTAACAATTTGATTTCGCGTTATTTGTGGAAGCGAGAGGGTCCCGCGAACGTAAAATGTACCGCCAAGCGGCGGCTATCTGAGAAATCCTGAACTGGTTTCCTTGCCGGAATCGAAGATCGAATATTCGGTGCGATTCAAGCCGGCCGTCGCCATGCGAACGGTCTCCAGCGCGTTGTTCCCGGCCAGAACCAGGACCATGTGCTTATGTTCCAGGGGATTCGCCGCGGCAAAAGCCAGCGCCTCAGTCTCCGAAGCATGGTCCTTGCCCGATATGCGGAACAGACCGCCGTCGGCATCGAGTCCGATCTGCGCCTTCCACGCGGCCAGCGCTGAGTTAGTTTCCGGGCGTCCGATGAAGATCACGTCGTGAGTGCGCAATTCCTCCCCGGTAACTTCGAAATCCTTGCGAATGGGAACCACGCTCTCGAACCAGTCCAGATAATTCTTCTGAAGCTGCTCGGCCGCGTAACGATTCGCGCCGGCGTCGGTCACGGTGCCGTAAACTAGAATCGCCGAGCGAAGGCGCTGGCGAATATCGGCCCCCACGTACGTTGCGCCGCCCTTGTCATCCGGAAGCGCAAACTTCACGCCGGCGGCATCCAGGAATGACTGTGCAGTAACGCTCTTGGTGGTGTGAGCCGCGAAGAAATCCGTCATCATCTTGAAAAACCGATCGTCTCCGATGTCGCGGCGTAATTTGTCCAGGAATAAGGCGCCTTTGTGCGTCTCCAACGCGAAACTGTTGATCGGATTTGTATCCGCGATGCTGGCCGCTCGATACCCCGCCCAATGCGCGGCCATCTCCTTGGCCAGATCCTTAGACTCAAGAGCGCGATAGTAAGCCGCTGATCCAGCCGTGAACCAGGTGTCGGACTCAGATGCCGGCAGCACCCAACCTTTCCACAAGCGATCGGTGTACAGAGCATCCTTCTTCTCAGATTTGGGCGGTTCGTTCTTGGATGCCAGCCGCGTCTTTTCGTTCTCCTGAATCGCCTGGCGCAAAAACTCGGACGGCTCGGCCGCAATCATCCGGTAGCCGGACGAGTACAGTCCATCATTCTTCGGGTACTGTTGCTTCTGCCCTTGCGACGGCACCCACTCGCGCTGATTCGATTTTCCGAAAACGCCCCACACCATCATGCGCGACGCCATATCCGACGTGGCAACTTTCGCATCCATCGAAGTGGAGCTAACCAGCGGCGCCGTGCGAAACGCGAGGAACCCGAATTGTTCATCGATCTTGCCGCTGTACTCGCGATAAAGCTCCTGCCATTTCAAATCGCGATCGGCCGGCACATAGGGCGCGTGCACCGGAGCGCCTTTCGGATCGGGCTGCAGCTCCAAACGTACGCTGAGGTCTTTGGCATTGTTGTCGCCCCAGTAAAAGCCTTCCGTGCCGCCGAACCAATCGTTCTTGGAGCTGCGATAGAGGCGCGTTTTATAGGTACCCAGCTCGTACATCGCGATCTCGTTATTCTTGGCGTCGCCGATGAGCCACTCATTGGTGTAGAGGCCGTTGTTCCTGGTTCCCAGGTACTCTACCACCTTGTCGATGTTGTCGCCGTATTGGATCGCTTTGCGCGCGCGAAACGCAACCGGGGTGCCTTCGATATTGAACGGGCTCTGGCGGATGGTGGTCTCGGTGAGTACCACGCCGGCGTCATTCTGATACCAATCCGTCCCACTTTCGATGCCGCCGGGATAGCTCTGCATCAACAGCCGATGACCCGTCTCCGGCTTGATATCCAGCATGACGTTGGTCTGCTCAGCCAACGTCAGCGGCCACATGGTGATGTGACCGATTACCATGCGGCCATCGCGCGTGGCCTTACCCGTGGCCGCAAACGCGCTGCAGCGCTCGACGATGGAAACGTCGCGCTTGCGGTCGAAGTACGCGGGCGATTCCAGATGCAGCCCTTCCAGGCCGGTTGGCGTCACTGGCAGTGCCGATCTCAATTCGCCCAGCTCCACGGTGGTGTTGGCGACCACGATATCGATCAAATCGACCCTGCGGCCGTCCCATTTGGCTCCTGCATCCGACGCGCCTTCGGCGATGCCCTTCATCTCTTCCAAAATTTCCGAATCGAATCCGCGCAGGAACAGCGCGTTCGCTGTAGTGCGCGACAAATCCCAGCTCTGCTTCTTGCCCCGGGAATCCAGATTCGCGGCGCAGCGTTCCATGTACTGCACAATCTCTTTGGCCATCAGATGACCATGCTGGTAGCCGCGCTCATAAGGCTTGCCTTCCACGTGCAGATAAATCCAGCCGCCGGTGGGATAGCGATACGCGGGTCCGAAAGTTGTCACCGCGGAGCGAGCCGGCCAGTTGTCTTGGGACGACGCTTCGTCGATGCTGACGCCGGAAAACCAAGCCTTGCCATCGAAAGCTCCGCCATTGCCGACGGTCAGCAGAATGTTATCCTGCGCGCGCGTCGCGGTGAATCGCAGATGGACGCGCGTCCAATCGTGCGTGCTGCCAACCGATTCCGAATGCACATCGAAAGGCATGGACGCCATGCTGAGCGCCGCGCCGATCGCGATGGGCGAGCGATCCAGATCGCGCACAGTCAGCTTGTCCGTTCGAATCCAGCCCGACAGCTCGTAATGCTTGCCGATGGTAAGCGGGATGGGCGCGGATCGCACGCAGGCATCGCCGTTCGTCCCGGCCTCGACGCGCATGGACTTGTGGGCCTGGTAGACCACGGCCGAATCGGTAACGGCGTTTCCGCGCACAACATTCCAGCCGCTGTTGGAGTTCTCGAACGAACCTTGAAACAGGGATGTGGC
>CATPCJ010000014.1 GCA_955652915.1 uncultured Bryobacteraceae bacterium | reverse complement strand
TGATGTGCGCGTTCTGAGTCAGGGTCTTTCCGTCATCCGACAAGTGCCATACTCTCTTGATGGCTACATCGTTATCCTGGAATTTCAACTTCGTGTTGCCCACCAGATTGGCGCCTTCCCAAACCACCGTCGACTTAACGTCGCGGGGGCCCTGCTTATTCTGCACTTCTTTTCCGTCGGTGGTGTAGGTCAAAGTGGCATTTTGTTTCCCCTGCGCGCTCTCCGCGGCCGAGTTCACTTTGAGAACCGGGTCGTTGTGCTCGATTATGTCTGTCCGGCTGTCGGGACCGGGCAGAGGACCGAAGTCGCTTTTGGATACATTCAGCTTCCACGTTCCGCTGAAATTCGGTTTACTTTGGGCGGCCAGTGAAGCCGCGAAGGCAGTCACAGTCAGAGCCGCGACCAATGTTTTTTGAAGCATATAAATTTCCCTTTCGAAACTGATTCGCTGACGATCACAAAGGAAGCGGGCGTGGACCCTGCGCCGAGCATAATCTCCCAAGCGACCTGATGACCCATAGTTTACCATCTTGAATTGCTTGCGGGAACGGAACTTTCCGGCCCCCAATGTTGTCTACGCCGGAGAGGTATGCTGGAACCATGCGCTTGAGTCTACCGGCCGCTCTTCTTTTCACCCTCACGCTCAGTGCCCAGGATTCCAGTACGGCCGAAGATTGGCGTAGCTGGCTCAACCGGGGCGTGGAGGCATTCAAGAGTGCCCGCTATCAGGAAGCCGTCGAGGACTTCCAGAAGTCTGTTTACTTAAGGCCCAACGAAGTGGCTCCTCATTTGTATTTGGCGACAACATGGATGACGCAATATATTCCCGGCGCGGTCTCGGCTGAAAATCTCGATCTTCAACACAAGGCCGAGGCCGAATTCAGTCTGGTGCTGCAATTGGACCCGCAGGACCTCACGGCTTTGCAGTCTCTAGCCTCTCTCTTTTATCAAGAGGCGCAGGGAATGAAAAATTCAGACGAGAAATTGCGGAAGTTGGACGAGGCGGCCTCTTGGTACCAAAGAGTATTAACTGTCGATCCTCGCGATAAAGCGGCCTATTATTCGCTGGGCGTGATCGATTGGGTGAAGTGGTATGCAGGTTGGATAGGTGCTCGATCTCGACTCGGAATGCGGCCAGAACAGCCGGGGCCGCTGACTGACGCCGCGGTTCGGCAGGATCTGCTGGCCCATTACTCCCCGATCATTGCCGACGGTATCGCGAATCTTGAGAAAGCGCTCGAAATCGATCCGCAATACGATGATGCGATGGCGTACATGAATCTGTTTATCCGCGAACGCGCTGATTTGCGGGACACGCAGGAGGAATACCGGAGGGATGTTGAAACCGCGGATCAGTGGGTGCATAAGGCCCTTGAAACGAAGCGAATGAAGACGCGATCTTTTTCGCCGTCGCAACTTTTGTATCCGCGGGAAGCCCCCGTTCAAGGTACTGCTCTGGCCGGTGGCATTATAGGTGGAATAATAGGCAGCGTTCCGACGGCGGCGCCGCCTGCTCCGCCTGCTCCTTCCGCTGCACGCTATCAAACGCCTCAGCAAATCCGCGTGGGCGGCAATGTAATGCAGGCCAACTTGATTCGAAGAGTCGAACCACTCTACCCCGACCTCGCCAGGCAGGCACGAATCCAGGGTGTGGTGCGGTTCACGGCGACTATCGGCAAAGATGGCCGCATACTCAACCTGATGATGATCAGCGGTCACCCATTACTGATCGAATCGGCGCGTCAGGCCGTCTCGCAGTGGGAATACAAACCCGTTCTTCTCAATGGAGAGCCGGTTGAGGTTCTCACCACGATCGACGTCAGCTTTACGCTCAGCCAGTAGGAAGCGCTGCTTAAGTAAAGAACGCTTACTTACGTGCGCGGTTCTGTGACGCCCCCCGGTTAGGCGCGCGGCTCCTACGACGGCGATGCCACGAACTTGTATCCTACTCCGCGGACCGTCAGTAAGTGCCGCGGCCGCGTGGGATACTCTTCGATGTACTTCCGCAATCGCACGATAAAGTTATCGATGGCTCGAGTATCCGTGTCTTCGTGCAATCCCCACACTTCGGCCAGCATCGCCTTGCGCGAGACGTGCTTGCCTTCGCGCTCGATCAGATACCGCAGCACGCCGGCCTCCATCAAAGTAAGTGGAAACACTTGATCGCGTACGCGCAGTTCGAGTAAGTCGAAGTCAACGGACTTATCGCCGAAGGTGAAGGTGTCCTGCGGCGCAGGCCCGGCCGCGGCTGCCGTTTCCGAGGTTCTCAGCCACTCCCTGCGGCGCAACAAACCGCTAATCCGGGCAATCAGAATCGCCAGCTCGAAAGGCTTGGTGAGATAGTCGTCCGCGCCCGCCGCAAAGCCTTTCAAGACGTCTTCGGGATGGCCCCGCGCGGTCAGCATCAGCGTGGGAATGAACTGGCCGGACTCCCGCATCTCGGAGATGACCGCAAATCCATCCTTGCCCGGCAGCATCACGTCCAAAACCACAACGTCGAACCGAGGCGATTCCGTTCGCAGCAAATCGAGCGCCGCTTCACCGGTCTCCACCACGCTCACCTGATAGCCTTCGGCCTCCAGGTTAAATCGCAATCCTTCGGCCAGGTGCAGCTCATCTTCAACCACTAGAACTTTGCTCATTTGACGATTGGAAGCTGAAGCACGAACGTGCTTCCTCGCCCCGGTCCCTCGCTCACGGCCCATGCCCGGCCGCCATGGCGCTTGGCAACGGAGCGGACGATGTAGAGACCCAGGCCGGTCCCTTTCACGCGCGTTGCAAGCGGACCAGGCACGCGATAAAAGCGTTTGAAAATCTGCTTCAACTCAATCTTCGGAATGCCGGCCCCCTGATCCGTCACGCGCACCTGCACATACTTGCTGTCCACCGTCGAGGTCTCCACCGTGACCTTGATTGGGCTCTTGGAAAACTTCACTGCGTTGTCGATCAGGTTGAAGATGGCGGCGCGCACCTCGTCGGAATCGCCCACAATCGTGCTTGGCGGACCAGGGCGGTACTCCAGCAAGGCCGCGGAGATTTGATACAGCGCCAAGGCGCGCGATACACATTCTTCGACGACTCCGTTGAGATCGATCCGTGCGAGATTCAGTTTGTGATGAGTGGTGGAACCGATGCGTCCAGTGCGCAGCACTTGTTCGATGCTGGCCAACAGGCGCTCGCTGTCCGCCAGCATGACGCGATAAAACTCCTGCCGCTTGGATTCGTCGACGGGCCTGGTCTGCAATGTTTCCAGGTATAGCCGGATGGACGCAACCGGGGTCTTCAATTCGTGAGTCACAGCGTTGATAAATGCGTCATGCTGCTCATTCCGGCGGACTTCGCGGACCAGGAATGTTGTGTTGAGCACCACACCGCTTATGATGGTGGCGAGCAATACAATGCCGAGAAAAAGCAAAATGCCGTTTTTCCAATTGAGCAGCACCCAGCCCACGTACAGCAGCAGAATGACGAAAATGAGGCCGACGCCGAGGGCGATGGAGAACGCGATGGATCTGCGGCGGCCTGCAACGACCATGCTCTCAGCTTACGCCAGCGGCTGGTAGCGGGGCGACTGGGACTATTCCTGTGATAGAATGACGATACTTTTGCGGGACATTTCAGATCGGGGTGACATGATTTACACAATGAGTTTCTGCCGGGTGACCGCCGCGCTACTGGTTCTCGGGATGACTGGATGCATTGCGCGTATCAAGGGACCAGCCGTGCCTAAGAGCATCAGCACACCTGTTTACAAGGACAGCGATTTCAGCGGCGATGTCGCGAACTATCGCGCCGCGACAGACCCGGCGAAGCTCGACCTGGTGGCCGCCAAGGCTTATCGCGATCGGATCGTCTATGGAATGATGGCCGACATCGAGTACTTGTTTCGCGACTACGAGGGCAACTTATTCATCAATAGCGCCAAATTCAATATCGGCGGCGATTTCCTGGAACTAGGCTTGAGCACCGCGGCCACCTTGGGAAATGGGGCCCGAACCAAGACTATTCTGAGCGCGCTGGGCTCCGCCGCGGCCGGCAATCGTATCTCGATCGACAAGAATTTCTTCCGTCAAAGAACCTTCGAGGCCATCGTCAATGCCATGGAGGCGCGCCGCAGCGCAGTGGAGAAGCGCATTCTGGACCAGTTGCAGAAGAGCGCCGATCTCTATCCCTTCGAGGCGGCGCTCAAGGATTTGCGCGAGTATTTCTTCGCCGGCACCCTGGAAGGCGGCCTGACGGAACTACAACAGGAGACCGGCGCCGCGGCGCGAACCAATTTACACCGCGTCGAGGCGACCAAGGAAATGCTCACCGAGGCAACGGCGATTAACCATTCCCTCGCCAAGATATCAACCACGAAGGACTATTCAAAGTTGATCAAGTTCTTGCGGGCCATGGGTAAGAACGTTGACGATAAGACTTCTGAGAGTGACCTGCAACAAGCCTACCGTGATGTTGCCAATGCCGCCCTGGACGATCCCGAACTGATGAAAAAGTTTCGGGAGGAGATAAAGAAAGCAGGAGTGATTCCGTAATGCCAACAGCTTCGCATTTTGTGGATGGAACGAAAACTCTCGCGGAACAAGAGACCGACCTCAACGACATGGAGCAGCTCGGTGCTCAGAAGGTCACCAGCTATGCCGAAAGCACGAAACCCGCGGCGGGCGATAAGGGCAATGAGGCGCTATTGCAACCCGTGCCTTTCGGCCAACAGCCCCCGCCGCTGGAACTCATTGCCCTGGCAGCCGGTGACGATGTAGCCAAGGCGATTGCCGCCCAAGTGTCCCAAGGAAAGACGGTCGTCTTCCATGAAACATGTTGGGTAGAAAGCAAGGAGACCCTGGTTATCGGGGTAAGAAAACAAAAATAGCAAAATATCCTCGCGCCCCAAGTCTGCCGAGGCCGGTGTCAGCTTCGCCAATCTCTGGCAGTGCCCCGCTTCGGTGAGTCGAACTTTCAGCAACGTTAGATCAAAATCGCGGAAAGCGTTGCCCAATGGGCCGACACTGGGGGGCGCTTCAGTTTGAAGGAAATTGCTCCTCACTGGCCGCGGCGCTACTGGCCAGCTACCTGCCAGCGCGGAAGGCGTCTAGAATCGATCCAATGGCCGCGCTGCGGCACGAGTAACGGCGGGCGAAACAAGAGTGGAGTTGTGTGGACTCACAATCAGAACCGTAACCGTAATGTAAGCAAGCGTCTTCCTGAAGCACTCTTTCAGCAAACTGAAGTCTCCGCGCCACGCGTTTATTCACGCTACAGGGTCGCCACTTTCCGCTGCACAACAAGATAGAAGAGGCCCAGTATCCCCAACAGAATTCCGTTGTACATCAGCACCACCGGGGCGCTGAATTCCTTGACCAGCGCGCCTACGATCAAGCTTCCGAACGGCATGCCGCCGCGGAACGCTACGTTGTACACGCTCATCACTCGCCCGCGCATTTCATTGGACGTGATCATTTGCACCAGAGAACTGATGGTCACGAATGCCGCCAACAGCGTTCCACCCGACAGAAAAATCAGAATGCAGCTCAGCACCAGCCATCGCGAGAGCGCGAACCCGGTGACCAGCGCCCCCAACGCCACCAGCATCAACAGAGCGGCGCGGCCCTGGTGCTTGTATTTACCGAATCCAGCCACCACCAGCGCTCCACAAATGGAGCCGCCGCCGGAACACACCAGCATTATGGTGTAGAGATTCGGGCCACCGTGAAAAACATCGCGTGCGAATACGGGCAGGAACACCACCACTGGAAACGCCAGGAAAGTCATCGAAAAAGCTAAGAGGATCAGCGATTCCATCGTCCCCTGCTTGCGAATAAAAGCGAAGCCCTGCTTCATGCTGGTGAGTACGGACTCGCCGGTCTTCGAGGGCGAGAAGTGCGGGCGGATCACCAGCAACGATATGACAACCGCGACAAATGAAAGCCCGTTCAACGAAAAACACCAGGAGGCTCCCAGATTTGTGAGCGCCAATCCGCCAAACATCGGGCCCAGCACGCGCGCCACATTGAACTGAATCGAATTCAGCGCGATCGCGTTGGGCAAGTCCTCGGTCTTAACCAGCGAAGGGATCAAGGCCTGGTATGCCGGGCCACCGAACGATTGCGCGGTGCCGACGATAAAGGAAAGCGTCAGAATATGCCAGACTTCCACCACTCGCGTGGCGAACAAAGCGGCCAGCAGGAAAGCGCAGGTCAGTTGGACTACTTGCGAGCCGATTAGAATCTTCTGACGAGCCGTACGATCCGCAAAAACGCCTCCGAACAAAGAGAACAGGACGATAGGAATGCCGCTGAGAAACGAGTCCAGGCCGAGCTTAAAAGGCGATCCGGAAAGTTGCAGCACCAGCCAACTCTGGGCCATCATCTGCATCCACGTGCCGATGCTGGACGTGCAGGCGCCGATCCACATGATTCGAAAGTCGCGATACTGAAAGCATTTGAAAACCCTGGTTAGCAATTCGGGTTCCGATCAGGGAAGAGGCTTTTCACGTTGGATCAGATGCAGGATGTTGCCGTCGCCGTCGCTGAAGAAGACCAGTCGATTGCCTTGATTGACAAACGGTTCGCCAAGAAACTGCACGCCGCGATGGCGAAGCTCGGCGTGAGCCGCGTCGAAATCGTCAACGTCGATTGCCAGGTGACGGATTCCAGGATCTTTCATTTTTTGCGGCGCGCGGTCGCCTTCCGACGGAATGATTTCGAGCATGGATCCATCCGCGGCCCTTACAAAATAGTTGCCATCGTACATGTAATTGATGCGAAAGTCTAATTTTTCGACGTACCAGGCGGCTAATTGTCCCGGATGGGGTGATGCAATGGCGGTGTGTTCGAGTCCACGAAACATAAAACAAGGATTGTAGCAGGACGGTGGCCAGTGAGACGTTATGATCGGATTATGGGACGGAAGTGGCTGATGGCGGCGGCAGGCGTGCTGGTCCTCGCGGGAGCCGTCTTCCTCTATCGGAAATCGCACGCTCCGCCGCCGAAGACCGCCCCACCACCGCCGGTTATCGTTGCGCTACCGGCTGAAATCATTATTGCGGGGAAGATTGAGGCGACGAAAATTGTCAAAGTGCCCGTGCCGGTGGATGGAGTCATCGAACAGTTAGTTGCCGATGTGGACGACGATGTTGTGGTTGGCGATGTACTGGCGCGGATCAACAATCCGAAGATCGCGGCCGCTCAACAGAAGTCGGAGGAAGTTGCCGGCCATGCGCGGAATCGCGCCGCCGAATTGGAAACTGCCCTGATTGGCGCTGAGCTCGAGGCGTCTCGTTCGGAAGCGGATGCAACGCGCGCGAAACTTGAATTCGAAAGAGCGGAGAAGACATATGAACGCGAGAAGATGTTGATGAGCGAAGGAATCACACCAAGGCTTGTGTATGAGAAGGCACAGCAGGAATATAACACGCTAAAAGCGCAGACTCAGGACCTTTCCGAGGCCGCGAAGAAAGCCGCGGAACGCCTGGCTTCCTTGAAAGCGGAATTGGAGAGCGCACGCAAGGCGGAGGAGCAGAGAGCGAACGACATGGAACACTCTCAATCCACGATGGATGCCGGAGAAGTGAGATCGCCGGCCGAGGGAGTGGTGCTTGCACGGCACGGCCAGCAGGGCGATCGGGTGACGCGGACGATAAAAGATTTCTTTCAGATCGCTGTGAATTTGACGGCGCTTCAATTGGTGGTCACGCCGCAGCCTCAGGAGTTGCAGCGAATCCACGCGGGCCAAACCGCGGCAATCGAAATCGTGGATACACCGGGGTTGACTCCAGGGAAAGTCCGCGAAATCAGGGCCGGCCAAGTATTCATCGATTTCGCCAGCCCATCGCTATCGGTGCGGCCGGGAATGAATGCCCAGGTAAAGATAAAGGTACTCTAGATATTCGGGAACGAAAAAGAATGAACGGATTCACAAACAGTCTGATTGACTTGATCACGCAGACATCCACGAATCTCCCGCCCGATGTACGGGCCGCGATGGGTCTGGCGCTGGAGACGGAAGCACCGGGGACCCAGTCGGCACAGGCGCTGGGAATCATTGCCAGCAATATCGACATGGCGGTACAGGATGAGGGTCCCATTTGTCAGGACACCGGCATGCCGACGTTTGTGGTTCACACACCCGTGGGCGTCAACCAGATTCAATTGAAAAAAGCGATTCGAGAAGCGGTGGCGGAGGCGACGCGGCGCGGCAAGCTGCGTCCTAATTCAGTGGATTCGCTCACGGGGAAAAACAGCGGCGACAACCTGGGTGTAGAAACGCCGGTGATCCATTTCGAGCAATGGGAAGAAGACGAGATCGAGGTCAAGCTGATTCTGAAAGGTGGCGGCTGCGAGAACAAGAACATTCAGTACTCGCTGCCTTCTGAGCTGGAACATTTGGGCCGCGCCGACCGGAATCTTGAGGGCGTCAGGAAATGTATTTTGCATGCGGTGTGGCAGGCGCAAGGACAGGGTTGCGCCCCTGGAGCCGTGGGCGTCTGCATCGGAAGCGATCGCGCCCACGGCTATGCGCTGGCAAAAGGGCAACTGTTCCGGACGCTGGATGACGTGAATCCGGATCCTGAACTCGCGAAGCTTGAAGCCGAGGTGATGGACGAAGCGAATCGTATCGGCGTGGGCGCCATGGGGTTTGGCGGCAAGGTTTCGCTCATCGGCTGCAAGGTGATGGCGGCGAATCGCTTGCCTGCGAGCTTCTTCGTTTCCGTAGCCTACGATTGCTGGGCGTTTCGCCGGCTGGGTGTGCGGCTGGATGCGTCGAGTGGAGCAATTACGCGTTGGCTGTATCGCGATCCGAATCGCGCGGTGGAGCGAATGGCGAGCACTGAAGGATTTCCGCTGACTGGCCGCGAGGTGAAACTGACAGCCCCGCTCTCAGAAGATGTAGTCCGGTCGTTGCGTGTCGGAGACGTGGTCTTGATCTCCGGCGAAGTTTTCACGGGACGCGATGCCGTGCACGCGCACCTCATGAAAAATCCGCCGCCGGTGGACCTGCGGGGAGCAGTGCTCTATCACTGCGGCCCGGTGATGTTGAAGGAGGGTGATGAGTGGGTGGTGAAAGCGGCCGGCCCCACCACCAGCAGCCGCGAAGAGCCGTATCAGGCGACGGTCATCGAGAGATACGGAGTGCGCGCGGTGATCGGCAAGGGAGGCATGGGTGCGAAGACGCTGGCGGCGCTGCAAGAATCGGGCGCGGTCTACTTAAACGGAATTGGCGGCGCGGCGCAATTCTATGCGCGAACCGTGGAGAAGGTGCTGGGCGTGCATTTGATGGAGTTCGGAATTCCAGAAGCGATGTGGCATCTGCGCGTAAAAGACTTCGCGGCGATCGTCACGATGGACGCGCATGGCAACAGCCTGCACGCCGGCATCGAGCGCGAGACGGGCGAAAAGCTAGCGGAACTGCAGCAAATCTAGCGGTCTGATAAAATGAAATCTTGTTCGCGGCCAGGTAGCTCAGTCGGTAGAGCGCAGCCCTGAAAAGGCTGGCGTCGGCGGTTCGATTCCGTCCCTGGCCACCACATTTTCAACAGCTTACAGACCATCGGTTCCCCGATTTCATTCCATTTCATTCCAAAACTTTGGCGCACGGAGTGTGTCTCAACGGGTGAAGAGGGGTTCAATGGCTGTGGGTCCGCTCTCGATTCCGCCATCCTTTTATCCCTCTGCTTCGTCCTGACGGTCTTCAAGGCCAGGCGTCCTAGAAAGCAGTCGCCGTGTACAGCCGGTAGGAACCGCGTCCCGTCATCTCGCGCACAAGCCCGCGTCCCTCCAAGTCTTTCAGCATTGCCCTTGCGCCGTGCGTCGTTACCTTCAGCTCGCGGGCCGTGCTCCTCGGCGATACGACAGGTCGGCTCACGAGCATTTCCACGAGCGCCATCATCCGTGACGTGGATTTCTCGGCCGGTGCATATTCTCGTATGCGTTGATGCACTGCTGTCAGGTGCGATAGGAGCTTGACGCTCCATTCCGATGCGCGTGTTGCCGCTTGCAGAAAGAGTCCCTGCCATCTACCTTCCAGGTCTGGCCTGTAATCCGCTGCGTTTGACAGAAAACCGATTGCCGGAAGGAAGTGGTACCCCGATGTCAATCCGGCACGGTAAGCCCACGCCATGGCCAAGGCCCTGCCGCACGCGCCATTGATGCGGGCTGCGGCTCCGCTGTTGTGCCAACGCGCGAGGACACTCGCGCAACCAACCAGGGCGGGAAGGCGGCGCCAGTTGGCCACGGCGTCCGGGTCCAGTGCATTCTGCAGCGTGGGTTTCAATCCCTCGGGGTGAGCAATCGACTCGCGCAGCCAGGCGGGCAGTCGGGAATCCAGAGAAAGGCCAGTTCGCGGGCGTAGACGAGAAAGCGCTATTAACCGGTCGGTATTGAAGAGATTGTTCGGGTTTCGCCTCAAGAGGGCTTCAAGCATTTGATGAATCCTGACGGCCTTGATCAGATTCTGGTCCCCAGCCCGGTCAAGGCTGTCAGCAGTCATCATGAACAAGTCTTCGGTCGTTACGTAAATGCCGTCGAGACGCAGTGATGCCACGGCTTCGTGCACCATGGCACGCCGAGACCAGCCTTCTCTAACCGATGCAGGCATGTGCGCCAATCGTTCGTCGAACCGTGCCATGGCGACGGTCGCCCGTAATAGCGGCAGCCAATCTACCTCCGGAAGAGACATTCCCGCCGGAGCGTCCAGGAAACCTAACCGATTGATCGTGTTTACCACATCGCCACACAACGTAAGCAAAGCCATCGTAAGCTTACGCCACATCGAGCACGTTGGAAACTCCGAACCGCCAGAGAGCCCATTTCGGCCGCATTTTCTTCGTGACGAACTGTGCCGGACGCCCTTCGGCAGTCAAGGGTCTGCGATGAACGGCATGGCCGCCCTTGACAACCCTCCAGGAACGTCCGCGCCCCGGAGCCTATTCTGTTCAAGAAGAAAATGTAGCGATGAATGGGCGGGAGCCAAAGCTCATTGCGAAACGGCCTTAGGGATTCGGCCGCCGCTTGTACCGCGCCTTGCAGAAACCAATGAAGGCCTTGCCTGGATCGCCGAGCTCGGGCATTCCGCTTTCGACCCACCAGTCCCGCCACTCTCCCTCAAGGGCGTACACGTCATAGCCGGGTGCCACGAGCCGCGCGTCATGATGGGTTTCGGGGTTGAGCACGGGGTAGCGCACCTCTGCTTTCGGCTGCCAGCTCATTCTGTTGCGGAACACGACCATCTCGTCTTCGAGCAACACGCTGTAGTCGGGCAAGTGATCCTGTTCCACGAGTTCCCGGACCATGGACTTGAATTCCCACTTGTGGCTGCTGGCGCCGGTTTTTTTGTGCAGAAGTTCAAGCGATATCTTCCACTCATCCTGCTCGCCGCAGTGCTTGCGCGCGAGTTCATAGATC
>CATPCJ010000013.1 GCA_955652915.1 uncultured Bryobacteraceae bacterium | reverse complement strand
TTAAATGAGGTGACTGTCACCCCATTCTTTTCTTGCGCTATCATAAAATGTATCCATCCATTTTGCGGATGGGGGGAAACGGCTATTCAAGATCAAGATCCGAAGACCGGCCAGAGGACGCTTATGGAAAAGCTCGCGCAAAATATACAGGAAGCTTTTCTCAACAACGCGCGCAAGGATAAGACCTTCCTTACCATTTATTTAATGAGCGGCGTAAAACTTTCCGGCCGCATCAAAAGCTTCGATAAGTATTCCGTTGTGCTCGAAACCAACAATCAGGAGCAGCTTATTTTCAAGCATGCCATCTCCACGGTTGTAGTTTCGAAACCATTCCACGCCGTTGCGGGGGCGCATCCCGCGGCATCCGCGCACGCCTCCGGACCTGTGGTTCCGGGCCCCACTACGCCGGTTGAACCCGCCGAGGAATAGCCGCACCTTTGGAAGTTCGAGGGCAGGAACGCGCAATTCTGGTTGGGCTGGATTTGAAATCACGCTCACGCCGGGCCTCCGATCATATCCCTTACGGCGCTGAAGAATCGCTCGAGGAACTGAAGTCGCTGGCCGCCACCGCGGGCGCAGTCGTCGAAGAGACCATCATTCAGTCCCGGCCCGCGCCGGATTCCGCGACGTTAATTGGCTCCGGAAAGCTCGACGAGCTGCGTCAACTCGTAAGCTTTCACCAAGCCGACCTGATTCTTTTCGACTCCGAACTCACGCCCACGCAACAGCGCAATCTGGAAACCGCGCTCGATTGCAAGATCTTGGACCGCACCCAATTGATCCTGGACATTTTCGCGCGCCGCGCCCGTACGCGGGAAGGACAACTGCAAGTCGAGCTGGCGCAGTTGAACTATATGCTGCCGCGATTGACCGGACGCGGCATCGGGATGTCCGGGCAGGCCGGCGGAATCGGGGCCAGGGGCCCCGGCGAAACTCAGCTCGAAACGGATCGCCGCAAGATTTACAGCCGCATCAAGAAACTTGACGATACGCTGGAGCACGTTCGGCGCGGGCGAGGGACGCAGCGCCGGCAGCGGCAATCCGTACCGCTTGCGACCGTGGCGCTGGTTGGATACACCAACGCGGGAAAGTCGACATTGTTCAACCGGCTCACCGGCGCCAAAGTGCTGGCCGATGCGCGCATGTTCGCGACGCTCGATCCGACGGTCCGCCACGTTGAATTGCCCTCGCGCCGCAAAGTGCTGGTCAGCGACACCGTCGGTTTCATTCGCAACCTGCCCACGACGCTGGTCAAGGCTTTCCGTGCAACGTTGGAAGAAGTCACGGAAGCGGCGCTGCTGTTGCATGTAGTGGACGCTTCCTCGCAGAATGCTGCTCATCAGACGGCGCACGTTCTGAAAGTTCTGGCGGAAATCGGCGCCGATAAGACGCGTCAGATTTTCGTCCTCAACAAAATGGACCGGCTGAACATCACCGCCGAGGAATCGGAAAGCTTAACGCAACGCATTCTGGGCGAGGTGAGCGGCCCAATCCGCACCACTGCCATCGCCATCTCGGCTCGAAGCGGCGCCGGGTTCGATGCGGTGCTGGTGGCGATCGACCAGTTGTTGCCGCTCGATCCAATTTCGCGAGTCACGTTTCGGATTCCGTCCAGCGACGGCTCCGTTATCAACCTTCTGCATGAGCGGGCCAGAGTGTTGCAACGCGCCTATCGGGACGACATTTGCGAAATGGACGTTGAAGTTCCCGAATCCATTAAGCGCGGCCTCGCCCGGTTCATCGTCGAGTGATATTCTTGTCACAGGCGCGGCATGAACGTTCCTAATACGCTCACCATTCTCCGCATTTTCTTCGTGCCATTCCTGGTGGCATCGTTGGTGGAGCAAGAGCTGCGCCTGGAGTGGCACGGCGTGGTTTGGGTTCCTAATGAGCTGGTGGCGCTGGCGATTTTTCTGACTGCCGCCGCGACCGACTTGCTGGACGGATATCTGGCGCGGCGTTGGGGTCAAATCACGACGGTGGGAACGTTGCTCGACCCTATCGCGGACAAATTGCTGATTTCGGCCGCGCTGGTTTCGCTGGTGCAGATCCGGCTGGTTCCGGCCTGGATGGTGGTGTTGATCATCGGCCGCGAATTCGCCGTGTCCGGATTGCGGAGCATCGCCGCGGCCGAAGGCTACACCATCCAGGCCAGCGATATGGGCAAGACCAAAATGATCACGCAGGTGGTCGCGATTTCAATGATCCTGGTGAGCATCCGCTGGCAAGCCCTGCAAGGATTCGCGATGCTCTGGATGTGGGGCGTGGTGGTTTTCGGAATGGCGTCCGCAGTCGAATATTTCCGCAAATTCTGGCGGAAGGTGGATTATTCCATCAAGGTTCGCCGCCGCAAGGAGCTACTGCATGTGGAGCGGCAACGCAAGAAACTGGCTCGCTCGCTAGGTGATTGAGGTGACAGTCACCTCTTGCACTCATTTAATCGCCTTCTCGCGGCGCCTGCGGTACGATCTGGAAATTGTCGGGATGGAATACAACCACTAAGACTTGTCCGCGTCCGCCCAGTGGACTGATCAGCTTTCCATTCAGACGCACTTCCAAACCCGCTGCGTTGCCCACTTTCAGCTTTGCGGATTCCCTGCCTTCGACGCTCTTCGATTGGTTCGGCGCGAGGATTCCGGAAAAAACTGTCCGTCCATCGGACGATACCGACAGCCAGGTTTCTTCCCGCGCGAGCAATTCCAACAGGACCTTGTAGGCGGGAACTGCCGGTGCCGCGGGAACGGATGCTGCCGCGTTGGCTACCGGCTTCGTAGCTACGATCTTCGTTTTAGCCGGCGCCTTATGCCACCAGGAATAAATACCGGAGCAACCCAACAGCACGACGACCAATGCGGCGTAGGACGCGAACTGGCTCTGCCGGTAAAACTGGTATCCACCGGCCTTCAACCGCGGCAGGCTCCTGGCTTCGCGCGTCTCCTGCCCTGGCAACGGCAGCGGCGCCTCGGCGCTCAATACGGGATCGATTTCAGCATCCAATTCCCGTGTGTCCAGCGAAAGAATCGACGCATACTGATGTACGAAGCTCTTATAAAAGAATGCGCTCGGCAGACTGGCGCGATCGTCTGCCTCAATGGCTTGGAGATATTTAACGTTGACTTTTGTCAGGGATGCTACAGACCACAGGTCCAGCCCGCGTTCCAATCTGGCCCGCTGTAGTTTTTCACCGACGGAAGGCATATTTCAAACAGCCATTGCGGCTAAGGTTATAATACAACAGTCGGTGCGACAGGATGGAAGTGTAACCGTTTCGGTGGTGGTGGTGACATGGAATCGTCGCGACCTGTTGAGATCGTGCTTGCAATCACTTACGAAGCAGAGGGTGGAGCAGCCCTTCGACGTGGTTGTGGTCGACAACGGTTCCGAAGATGGCTCGCTGGAAATGCTGAACCGGGAGTTTTCCGAAGTCGAAGCGTTCCGGCTGAAGTTGATCAGAAATGAAGAGAACCGCGGTTTCTGCGCGGCTAACAATCAGGGCTTCGCGGCGTCCAACACGTCGTTGGTGGCCCTGCTTAACAATGATGCGGAGGCGGAACCGGAATGGCTCACCTCGCTGACAAGCGCTTTTGAAGATCGCCCCGGCGTGGGGATGGCCGCTTCGAAAATTCTTGTTTACGAAGACCCGAAACGAATAGATAAAGCCGGCCACCTGATTTATCCGGATGGCCAGAACCGCGGACGGGGAAGTGGCGAGCTGGACCACGGTCAATACGACCGCGTTGAAGAGGTGCTCTGGCCGGATGGATGCGCCGCCATGTACAGGCGTGAGATGCTGGACAAGATTGGAGGATTTGACGAGGACTTTTTTGCGTACGCCGACGACGCGGAGTTGGGATTGCGAGCTCGAATCGCCGGCTGGACTTGCATCTATATTCCGGCCGCCGTGGTGCGGCATCATCGCGGCGCCACCCTGGGCTTACGATCCGGGCGGCGATTGGAGCTTATCGAGCGCAATCGCGTTCTGCTTGCGGCGAAACTGTTTCCATGGAGTTTGCTTTGGGTAAACGGCGCGTTCTACCTGGCCCGGTTGGCGGCGGGTCTTTGGGCGGCCGCGCGGCACAAAGGGGAAGTGGGCCGGTATCCGGGATGGCGCGGGAAACTGGGAGTGGTGCTCGCTCTAATGAAGGGCGACCTGCAAGCCTTGACGATGCTGCCGCGGATGCTGCGCAAACGCCGCCACGTAAACCAATTGCGCAAGCTCTCACCCCGCGAAGTCCGGAAGCTCATTCTCCAGCACCGGATTCCACTGAAGCAACTGACGGAAACGGCTATCTGAGAATGGAGTGCCCCGGCTGCGGGGATCCCGGCGTTCGCACTCTCTTCCGCGCGCGCGACCGGCTGTATCGCACTACCGACAAAAATTTCCTGGTGGTGGAATGCAAGAACTGCCGGCTCATCCGGCTGGAGCCCCGGCCTTCCTTGCAAGAGCTGGCGCTTTACTATCCCGATGAATACTGGTACGCTCCACAAGCTGACGCGGCATCGCAACTCGAAGAGGCCTACCGGCGATTTGTCTTACGCGATCACGTGAACTTCGTAATGCGAGCCGTCGAAGATTCCGGCGAAAAGGGACTGCTGCTGGATGTGGGATGCGGCGGCGGCCTGTTGTTGCGTATGTTGCGCGAGCGCGGTCTGGCGGTACTGGGACTGGAAACGTCGCTTCCGGCCGCAACGTCGGCGTGGAAACGGAATGGCGTGGCGGTGGTGTGCGGCGATTTGTCGAAGTCGCCGATTGAGCGCGGCACCTGCGCGGCGGTCACGATGTTCCATGTGCTGGAGCATCTGCACGATCCGGTCTCATACTTACGCTCGGCGCGCGATCTGCTGGTTCCAGGGGGACGGCTGGTGGTCCAAGTTCCCAATGCGTCCTGCTGGCAATTCCTGATGTTTGGCGAACATTGGAATGGAGTGGACGTTCCGCGGCATCTGGTGAATTACCGGGAGCGGGATCTGGAAAGCCTGCTTGAATACTGCGGCTTCCAAGTGGTGCGCCGGAAACATTTTTCGCTGCGAGACAATCCAGCGGGCTTTGCATCCAGCATCGCGCCCGGTCTGGATCCGATGGCGCGGCGCGTTCGAAAGCTGCATGAGTCCGCCGCGATGAAACTGCTGAAGGACTTTTTGTACTTCGGCATTGTTCTGGCGTCGTTGCCGTTCACATTGTTTGAAGCAGCCTGCGGCGCCGGGTCCACGATCATGGTGGAGGCGCGCAAGAAAGCTTGACATATCAGGGCATCGAACGCCTTCTTCCGCGATTCCTGCGGCGTTACGTGCTGCATTTTGAATCCTCCATCGACGATTCGCTCGAAAGTTTCGCGGCCAGCCTCGCCGCCGGGGCCCGCGTACTGGATGCCGGCTCCGGCGAACAGGTACATGCGAAATACTTCACCCGAAACCGCTATATCGGCGTGGATATGGCGGTCGGCAATGCGGCGTGGGACTACGGCAAACTGGATGCGGTGGCCGATCTCACGGCGCTTCCTTTTCGCGAAGGATGCTTCGATGCCTGCATCAACATCGTCACGCTGGAACATGTATGCGAGCCGGCCCTCGCTTTGTGGGAGATTCAGCGAACGCTTTCGCCGGGTGGCCGCCTGTTGCTGATCGTGCCGCATGAGTGGGAGGTGCATCAGTCGCCGCACGACTATTTTCGTTACACGCGGCATGGCGTCGCGTATCTGTTGCGAAAAGCCGGGTTCGACGACTTTGCGATTGAGCCTGTCGGCGGATATTTTCGATTGTGCGCGCGAAGGTTGCTGAACGGTCTCCAATTTTTTCCGGGCCCGTGGTTTTTCGTGGCGGCGGTTTTCCTGGCGCCACCCGCGCTCGTACTGCCTTGGTTCGATTCACTTGATCGCGAGCGGAACTTTACACTGGGATATATATGTACGGCAAAAAAGCGCTCCTGATCCTGTTTGTCTCGGCCGCATGGGGCGCTGATTTTAGCGGAAAAGCTGCGTTGGAATACACGCGGAAAGCGGTTGCATTCGGACCACGGCCGCCGGCGTCTCCCGCTAATCTCAAGCTGCAAGCCTACATCCAATCACAACTGAAATTGCTGCGCTGCCAGGTGTCTTTCGACGCATTTACCGCCAGCACCCCCATTGGGTCCGTGGCGATGCGAAACATTATCGCGAAGTTCCCGGGAACCACCGGCCGCGCCGTCGCTATCACGGGTCACTTCGATACCAAGTCTATTCCCGGCCGTCCCTTCGTTGGGGCCAACGATGGAGGAACTTCCACTGGACTTTTGCTGGAGTTGGCTCGCACGGTGAATTCACTGCCGCACTCCAATGACATCTACCTGGTCTGGTTCGATGGCGAAGAGGCGTATGGCGAATGGTCGGACACGAATGGGATTTATGGCAGCCGGCATCTCGCGGAAAAGTGGGCGCAAGACGGAACGCTTTCGCGCCTTACTGCGCTCATCAATGTCGACATGGTCGGCGACATCAATCTAGGCATCATGCAGGAGGGCAACTCGTCCCTCTCGCTGCTGCACCTGGTGTGGCAAACAGCTTCCGAGCTTGGCTACGGCAAGTACTTCCTCGACGAGGGATTCGCCACCGAGGACGATCATCTGCCATTTCTCAACAAGGGCGTGCGGGCGCTGGATCTGATCGACTTCGACTACGGGCCGAACAACGAATACTGGCACACCGAGCAGGACACCATGGACAAGGTCAGCGCGAATAGTCTGGCTGTGGTGGGCAATGTTCTGGTGGCGGTTTTGCGAAAGCTGCAATAGAGATGCGAATGTATATCATTGCCACGGGCGGCACGATCGAGAAGGTTTATTCCGAGCAAACCGGCAATGTTCAGAATCTGGACAGCAAGATAGATCGATACTTCCGGATGCTGCGTTTGCCCGACGCCGAAATTCAGGTTACCCACCTGATGAATAAAGACAGCCTGGAGATGACCGCTGCGGATCGGGAACGTGTGCTCCAGGTGGTGGGCGAAAAATTGAAGGAGCCTGCGCCGATCGTCATCACTCACGGCACGGACACGATGGTCGAGACCGGGCAACTGATCAAGCAGCATCTCACAAATTTGCAGTTTCCGATTGTACTGACCGGCGCGATGACGCCGTTGGGCTTCGAAGGCAGCGACGGTCTACAAAATCTAACCGAAAGCTTGCTGGCCGCGCGCACATTGGCGCCGGGTGTGTATGTGGTCATGCACAACCAGGTTTTCCCGGTGGACCAGGTCCGCAAAGACCGCGAGCTAGCGAGATTCGTCTGGAAGCTGTGAAATAATCACTCAGGCGGCAGAGTCCTGCCGTTTATTCCGACAGCGCCTTCTCCTCTTTGAGGAAGCCTTCCAGGCCACCCTTGCGTGGCGCCACATCCTCAAACAGGTGATGGTATGGGTTGACATCTTCAAGGTATTTCTGTACCGCTGTGATCTCTGGCCTGGGACGAGGACGCATTTCCGGAGTGTATCCCCGGGCTTGGTACGCTCGGATTAGAAGCGAGCGGATGGCGAGATCCTCGGGTGGCAGGGAGTATCCAATCACGTACCATTGCTCGGCTAGCCGCATCGCTTCCAACGCGGCCATCCATACCTGCAAGATGTTCGGATCGCGAATGTCACGGACCATCGATGGCGCCACGATCACGTGTCGCAAGGGCCAGTAGGTACAGTGGCACGTAGTGTGTTCGCCGGGTCGAGGGTCGAAACCCAACCAAGCGATATCGCCCGCTTGGTTGATGTAAGTGTGGTCGCACAGTGCGCAACGCAGCCAATTGAGTGAGCCGTGGAGTTTATAAATTCCGAGGCGCGGAGCAGTAGGGCGCTGGTGGATACTGCCGCTGCCCGGATCGCGCCAAGAGAAGCCGAAGTCCACATCAAAGAGTCCGACTTCGGCGCCGTCGATCCTGAGTTCCTTCCACAGCCGTTCGGGTATCAGATCATAGTTCGTAGTAACGATGCTTAGTCGTTCGCAGGCATTGGCCCGACGGGCGATCCAGGTGACGAATCCCCGCAGCACTCTGTCGTCGAGCGCCTTAGGCGGTGGAAGCTTCTGTAGAGCTTCCGCGGCCTCACCAGTCAGGCGCTCGGCGATCCCATCGGGCGCGGCATGGCTCCTTCTAAGAACATCGTAAATTGCGTGCTCCAACAGGGACCGGAACCGGACCGGATCCAGAGGCGCGCGATACGGGACCGGCCCCAAGTTCTTTTCTTCCAACAGCAAGGGGTTGGACTGTTGGATAGCATGGTCAACCAACGAGAGCAGGTCCGTAATGAGGAGTGGCTTCTGCGGGTTCGCCTTGAGGAGGGCATCCAAGTATTGTTTTAGATCTCGCCGGTTTTCCTCAGCTCGAATGTTGCCCTCGAAGAGGCTCTCAGCATCGAGACGACTGAGGATTTCCGGTAGAATTTCGCTAGTAAGCGGAAGCCCCAAGGCGCTGGATGCCCCGGCCCCCAAAAAGACGACGGTGCCCGCTATCGCTGCCATGGCATTGTCCAATCTCTAGACACTTAACTACAAGTTGCGGGACTCAGTGGTTTGCGATTGTCACAGCTTTCAGTCACCACATTTAGAGCTCGCCGAACTCGGCCTTCCACGTCGCCTCGCGATTCTGATAGATCGCAGTGCGGCCCAAAATAGCGAACAATGTGCTGACGGCCGCCCGCTCGGCAACGTTCTCCACTTCACCGGTGATCACGCGCGTGAGAAATGCTTCGACGGCGTCATTGGTAATGTCGCGCGTGGAAGTTATCGTTTCGACATCCTTCGCCCCTTTGCGGTGCACCATGCGCTCGCGCGAGGTTTCGATCAGCCCTTTCGTTCCGGTGAATTCTTCCCCCACGCGGCGGAAGCCGGCCGGCGAAATCTGGTTCGCTTCGAAATTGACGTGTATATCGTTGGGAAACTCGTAGGACAACGTCAGGTGATCGAGAATCTCCATGTCGGTCCTCACCTTTCGGCCGCCCATCCCCACCGCGCGGATCGGCCGGGCGCCCAGGAACCAATGCAGCACGTCCAGATTGTGGCAATCCTGCTCCACGATAAAGTCGCCGGAGAGGTCGCGGTAGGCGAACCAGTTCCGGAGCTTCTCCACTTTTGGATCAGCATATGCCACGCGCTTGAACGGATCGCGATCGATCCAAAATCCGCGCGCATTGATTAACGTTCCGATCTGGCCCGCTTGGATGCGCTTGTACGCTTCCAGATACACCGGGCCGTAGCGCTGCTGAAAACCGAAGCTTATATTCTTCTTCGGATCGGCTTTGCGGGCAGCGGCGATTACGCGTTTGACGCCTTCGATGTCCACGCCCGCGGGCTTCTCGCAATAAATATGTTTGCCGGCTTGCACCGCCGCTTCCAGCATTCGCGGATGTTCGAACGGAGGCGTGGCGATCACGACGGCGTCGATGTCCGGGGAGGCCAGCAGCTTCTCGAAATCCTTATAAACCTTCGGACCGGTGGCCTTGATCTTTTGCGTTGCAGTCTCCAGGCGATCGTCGTACAAATCGCACAGCGCGGTTACGCGGGCCCGAGGATCGGCATTTACGATCGCCGCATCATACGATCCGCGGCCGCCGCTGCCGATGAGACCAACCGAGACTTTCGAATTGGCCTGAAAGCCGCGCACCGCTTGCGGACTCATGATGGCGAATGTGGTTCCGGCGATAAGGTTCCGCCGCGATAGCAACTGCTCCCGATCTTTCATGGAACATTCCTCCCAACAGTTCTTGGATTTCGAAATTCTACGATTTGGCCGCTGCATCCTGACGCGCTCGCATTTCCGCTTTCGCTTCGCGATGGATCTCCGCCATTTTCGCGCCGGTAGCGACCAGGAAGACAAACCCGACAAACAACAGCGGTAAAGTTACCACACCCCAGAGTATCAATGCAAAACGCCGCGCCATTGCCTGCGGCACGCCGAAAAGCGTGAGCCCCAGCGTGGATAGAACCTGGAAAAGCCCGACGTTACCAGGCGCTTGCGGCACCACCGAGCCGAGCCGCAGCAGCACCATCAGCGCGCCGGCCCGGGCCCAGGATGCTTCCTCCAATCCATAAGCCTGCATGAGCGCATATATCGGGACAACTTGCATCAGCAGGTATGGGATGCTGGCGAGCGCGGAAAAGTAGAGATAGCGGGAGTGGCCGATGCGATGCAAATCTTCAACGAAAACATGCACCCACGAAAACATTCGCGCATTCAGAAGCGCATCCAGCGTTTGCTCCCGCCAGAACATTGCAACGGCCAACAGCGCCCCGCAGATTAGTAGCACTATGCCAAGAAAAATGCTGCCGTCGGAGAGAATTCCGATGGCTCTGGCCTGTCCATGGCTCAGTGGATAGTGCCGCAGATAACTCAATGTAAAAAACAAGCCGACGATCAGGATGACGCCGTCGAAGATTCGCTCGATCAGCGCGGACGCGAGGGTCACCGAAGTGGGAATGCCGCTCCAGCGCGCCTGCAGAAAGCAGCGGATCAATTCGCCGGCCCGCAGCGGCAGCACTTCGTTGGCGAACAATCCGACATAAATGGAACGGACCGAAGTCCAGGTAGTTGCTCCGCCTAGCGGCCGAAGGATCAGGCCCCAGCGATAGCCTTGGATGACGTAAACGAGAATGTCGGCGACAGCGGCCAGGGCCACCCACCGCCAATCGAGTTCCTTGATCTCCTCGCCCAGCTCCTTCCAGTTCACCCCATGCAGCGCCCATCCGAGACAGGCCAGCGACAAGACAATGGTGATGGTGGCGAAGACTCTCGATCGAGTTTTACTTTCCGGACTCTCGGCGGACATCCCCGATCACCATTCTAGTCCAGGGCTGTCTTCCCATCTGATCGCAGAGCTACAGACCCTCAAGATCAAGAATCTAATTTAAGAAGTGGACCTAATTCTCGAAACTACGCCGTTCCCGGAAAGGATAGGATGGTATCCGTGGCTTTTCAGATGGTCAAACGTGGGGTTTAAACAGCGAGCAGTCGCAATAACGGCAGGTGGGTATTTACTTCACTCAGGTAGCCCCTACAGGTTGTGTTCGCTGTCCGCACCAACAGCGGCACATCTGATCATGGATTTGTATGGGACTGGGTCGACCGCGACCGCCTGCTGCACGAGCCGGTAGAAGAGCTTGC
>CATPCJ010000012.1 GCA_955652915.1 uncultured Bryobacteraceae bacterium | reverse complement strand
TAACTTTGTCGGCCGCCGTCAAAGTGATATCGAAGTCGATGATCCGCAGCGTCGGGTTCGAAAGGAACGTCATCGCCCGGTTCTCCACCAGTAGCGTTGTCCCGTTCGGATCGTTCCAATCGAAGGTACATTCCAACACTCCCGACTTCGGTCCATCTTTCCAGGCAGCGCGGCGCGCCACAATGCGGCCGACGGTCCCTTTTTTGTAAGACGGATCGTTCTCCCAAAACTTGACCCCGTTCACATCGTCATAGGAAAACCAGAGGCCTCGATGGTGCAGATGGTCGGAACTTTCGCCCTCAACTTTCTCCATGGGAAAGCGCCGCGTGACAATCTTCCCCGAAGCAGACCGCAAGGGCGACAAAAAAGGTTTGTTGTTATCCGCTCCAAAGTAGAGCGTGGTAAAGGGCTTCCCATCCACGTCGATATCGATCTTATCCGCCGCGAACCGGACCTGAGCGGCGAGTGGCAGGATCAGGAAGAAGAGAAGGAGACTTTGTGAGGCACTCATGTGGTTCATTCTAGCGGAGGCGCCGGGGGCCCGGCTCAGAGAGTCGTGGACGCGAACCAGTCACCTATCTTGCTGGATTTGTTGTGGGGCGTCTTCATCTCCGCCGAGTCTTGGATCAAGCCGAAAATTGACCGTATTTCGTCATCTGACCTGTCATGGTCAGTTTTTTTAGCCCGTGGATCCTCCTGCGCGCGGCGGGCGTGGCCCAGGTGATGGGACCTCAGCATGCTTATATAAAACCACTGGAGAGAAATATCATGACAATTCGACCGCTCTATGACCGCATCGTGGTCAAACGGATTGAAGAAAAACAACAAATGCAGGGCGGCCTGCATATCCCGGATTCCGCCAAAGAGAAGCCCCAGGAAGGCGAAGTAATGGCTGTTGGAAAGGGCAAGCGCCTCGAAGACGGCGCCGTCGTGGCCCTCGACGTGAAAGTTGGGGACCGCGTCCTTTTGGGCAAATACTCCGGCAGCGAAATCAGACTGGACGGCCAGGAACTTCTGATCGTTCGTGAAGACGAAGTCCTCGGCATTCTCGAAGGCGCCGCGAAGCTGGCGAAAGCTTCCTAAAGAAAAATTCAGGAGAAAACCATGGCAGCAAAACAGATCGTATACAGCGATAATTCCCGCCAGGCAATTTTGCGGGGTGTCAACCAATTGGCGGACACCGTGAAGCTCACTTTGGGACCGAAAGGCCGCAACGTGGTGCTGGAGAAAAAATTCGGCGGTCCAACCATCACCAAGGATGGCGTAACCGTCGCTAAAGAGATCGAGCTGAAAGATCCGCTCGAAAATATGGGCGCTCAAATGGTGCGCGAGGTTGCGTCGAAAACGTCCGACATAGCGGGCGACGGCACCACCACGGCGACTATCCTTGCGCAGGCGATTTTTCGCGAGGGAGTGAAAGGCGTCACCGCGGGCGCCAACCCGATGGCGCTGAAACGCGGCATCGAAGCGGCGGTCGAGATGGTCGTCGAAGAAGTGAAGAAGCTCTCGAAACCCGTGACCGGCGACATGATCGCCCAAATCGGCACTATCTCGGCGAACGGCGACCCTACCATCGGCAACATCATCGCCGAAGCGATGAAGAAGGTTGGTAAGGACGGCGTCATCACGGTGGAAGAATCGAAGACCATGGTGACCGAGCTCGAAACCGTGGACGGCATGCAGTTCGACCGCGGGTATCTGTCGCCTTACTTCGTCAGCGATCCCGATCGCATGGAGTGCGTGCTGGAAGACCCCTACATTCTGATCCACGAAAAGAAAATCGCCAACATGAAGGATCTGCTCCCTCTACTGGAGAAAATCGCCCGCGCCGGCAAGCCGCTGCTGGTGATCTCCGAGGATGTCGAAGGCGAGGCCCTGGCCACCATGGTGGTGAACAAGCTGCGCGGCACTCTGAATGCCTGCGCGGTGAAAGCCCCCGGATTCGGCGATCGCCGTAAGGCGATGCTGGAGGACATCGGGATTCTAACCGCCGGCAAACCGATCTTTGAAGAGATCGGCATCAAGCTGGAAGGCGTGAGCCTGGAAGACCTCGGCCGTGCCAAACGGGTAACGGTCACCAAGGACAACACCACCATTATCGATGGCGGCGGAAGCGAGAAAGACATCGAGGGCCGCATCAAACAACTGCGTGCTCAGATCGAGGAGACCACCTCCGATTACGACCGCGAGAAACTGCAAGAGCGGTTGGCAAAGCTGGCCGGAGGCGTGGCGCTGATCAAGGTCGGTGCGGCGACCGAAACGGAGATGAAGGAAAAGAAAGCGCGCGTGGAAGACGCGCTGCACGCCACTCGCGCGGCGGTTGAGGAAGGCATCGTGCCGGGCGGCGGGATCGCGTTGTTACGAGCAGCCGCTACGTTGACCTCGCTCAAGCTGGCCGGCGACGAGCAGACCGGCGTGAACATTATCAGACGCGCCTGCGAAGAACCTATCCGCCAGATCACGGCCAATGCCGGTTACGAGGGCGCGGTCCTCATCGAGAAGGTTCTGGTCGACAAGAACCCAAATTTCGGCTTCAATGCCGCTACCGGAGAGTATGAGGATCTGGTGAAATCGGGTGTCATCGACCCGACCAAGGTCACCCGCTCGGCTCTTCAGAACGCGGCTTCCATCAGCGCCCTGATGCTGACGACGGAGTGTATGATCAGCGAATTTCCGGAGAAGAACGCCGCCGGATCCGGCCAAGGTGGCCACGGATCGGGGATGGAATACTAGCAACCTGAACGTGGCGCGGCCTTCAGGCTGCCGCATCGAGACTCGTCTCGATGCTCGGGCAAGAGCTTCGAGACCGAGTGTCCGCGCCACGGGCGGGGTTACACTGAATCTACTTTGGCGAACGCCGCGCCGGTTCCAGCCAACGATAATCTCGCGCGAAGCCTGCGAGGATTCGGCCCGCTCGGAATCCTCGCAATTTTCGTCATCCTGCTGATAGGCAATTCCTCCCTGGTACCCTTCGGCGCCCTGCTGGTGCTGGCCTGGGTCCGATGGTCGCACACGCCCTGGCGTGTGTTTGGCTACGTGGGGCCCAAAATCTGGCGGGGCACCCTCGCCGTCGGCATCATATTCGGCATCGCGTTCAAATTTTTCATGAAGGCCATCGTGATGCCGCTGTTCGGCGCCGATCCGATCAATCTGGCGTTTCATTATCTGACCGGAAATCGGGCCGCGCTCCCGCTAGCTATCTGGACCATGATCGTCGTCGCCGGCTTCGGAGAAGAGACCGTGGTCCGAGGATTCCTGTTCGAACGCTTCGGCAAGCTCTTCGGATCCAGCCTGT
>CATPCJ010000011.1 GCA_955652915.1 uncultured Bryobacteraceae bacterium | reverse complement strand
GCAAAACGAACCGACGGTACCTGCTGTGTTACTGTACTGTTGCAATGAAGGTCCATTCTAGCAGTGACTAACCCATGGCGCTAGTCATTTGATTCGAAAAGCTTTGTAAATGTTCGTGTGTGGTAAAAATGCAACACTTTGAACGAGGCAACGTGGCATAATCAGGTCAATTTGAGGCTCGCGCACGGAAGAGAGTGCCAAGCCCCAGGGCGCGCTCACAATCGCTGGCGAAGATCAGCGTTTCTGAGTCAGGTGCCCAGGTTGGGGTATAGCTGTTGCAGTTTCCGTCAGTGAAGCGCCAGGCTTTTCCGGTCGCGAGATCTCGAAGCCAGATCTGGCGGGTCCCGCCCAGCACCACCGTATAGGCAAGCTTTAAGCCATTCGGCGACACTGCCGGTTCAATGTGATCGCCCGCGTCGTTCGTTAGCTGGAAGGACTCGCCTGCCGCGGTTGTCGCGTAAATTTGCGAGCTGCCGATGGGTCCCGCTGAGTAGACCAGGCGGTGATCTTTTGGGAACCACGCGACGTCATGAACTGGTATGGGGCCTTGGATCGTGGCGCCGGCGCCGATTACTATTCGACCGGAGACGATGAACGCGATCGCGTCATCGTTGGGGGATATCGACGGCCGGGTCGAATTAGCATCCGAGGACACTTGTTCAAGGGATTTGTCCGCCATCCTGTATCGCATTATTTGAGAATGGCCGCGTGCGATTAATTCAAAATAAATGGAGTCACCCGACAATGGAACCGTGGGATGTACCGCGTGCCCGTCGAAGGCGAGATTCCGGAGTTGGCCGCCTGTCCACGCCTTCAACTCGTAGCGGCCTTGGCCGATCGTCTCATACACGACGCCCTTCCTTGAAACTGCCGGCGAAGCCGAGTAGATCGCGCCCGGATCGATATGGACCCGCTCGAACTTCTGCGGCGGCTCGCGGTAGTAGATTTTCATGCGCCGCATCGTAAAAACAGTCGAAAACAAGAGAACGCACACCAAAGCGATTGTCAGGAACGCTGGTCGAAGATTCCGCCAATAATCGATTCCGACAGCGGCGTAGAGTGCGATTAGAATCCACAGCGTCGGAAAGAATGGATTTAGCGCTTGCGGCAGTGACAGAGAAAGCAGGAGATACGCCGCGATTAAGCCTATCGACCAGGCTCTGCGCGCCCTATCAAGCAGTAGAGATATCGGGAGCAGCAATACGATGCTGGTGTAAAACGCGCGACTAGGCGTGATCAGGAACGCCATAATGACCACCCAGGCCAGCTCACGGGCCACATTCTCGCCAGGCGAATCGCGGCGGGGCAGGGCTATCAGACAGAAAACTAGCAGCGCCAGCGGGAGGGCTGCCTGTAGGAAGAAACATACCGCGGGCAGTTCCGCGAGCGGATTAGGATTCAGCTCCGGCTCCATGCTGAGCGTATGCCGTAGCATGTGGTAGATGGTTGGCATGCCTGGCGCATACGGGTCGACACTCTCGCCCGCCATCGCACGCGCGAAGACGCCGGTGACGTAATAAAGATTGTCCTGCCAACCGAACCAGAAGATCGAAAACAAACCCAGGACCGAGATCGCCACAATCATCCCCGCCAAAGCACGCCAACGCCGTTTCCACGCCAGATAAAGCAGAAAAGGCGCGCCGTAACCTTTCAGGACGAAGACGATGCCCAGCAACGAACCACCCATCCAATCGCGGCCTTTCAGTAACAGGAAGCAGCTCGCTGTCAGCAGGAAAAGAAGAAAAATGTAGTATTGGCCCAGTTCGAAATTGCCTGCCAGCGCATAGTGTCCCAACAGGGCGAGGAGTAATAAACCGGCAGCCGGCAAGCGCGTTATTCGCGAGAGCATCCAAATTGTGGCTGCAAGAAAAATCAAATCCAGCGACAACCAGACCTGCTTTGCGGATTGCGGCGAGAGTCCGGCCAGCGGAACAATCGGCAACATTGTCAGCGGACTATGTGGGATGTAGCCGCCCAGTTGGCGCTCTGTGCCGGCGTAGTTCATTTGCCGCTGAAACCACGTCCAGTCGTAGAAATTTCGCAGCGGTGCGCGTTGCCGCAGCAGCACGGCCGCGGTGTAGTAATTGGGAAAATCGGTTTCGACGTGCGTCCAGCCCCAACGCAATGGAGGAATCAAGAGAAAAACGATAGCCGCGGCTGCGCCGATCCAAAGTACCCAGCGCCGTGTCATCGATCTTAAGCTACCGCAGAAGCTGTGAAAAATCTCTCTAAGATCCACACAGGCAAGAATGCCTGTGCCACTCAGCACGCTATCCTGATTCAGAGTGCCTTCGGCCAAACGTCCGCGTCTATTCCTGATCGACAGCTACGGATTCATATTCCGCGCGTATCATGCCCGCGCCCGCAGTAAGGCACCGCCCATGCGTACTACGACCGGAATCTCGACCGAGGCGGTTTTTATCTTTCACAATATGGTGCGCAAACTTCGCGCCTCGTACCATCCGGACCATATCGCAGCCATCTTCGAATCGGGAAAAACCTTTCGGGAAGAGACGCTTTTCTCCGAATACAAAGCCAACCGCACCGAGATGCCCCCCGATCTGCGCGAACAGATTCCATATATCCGCCGCACGCTGGAAGCCATGCGCATTCCGATCCTGCAGTTCGAAGGCTTCGAGGCCGACGACGTAATCGGCGCCTTGGCCACCTGCGCCGCCGATGTGGCGGACGTCGTCATCGTGTCCAGCGATAAAGACATGCTGCAGCTAGTGAACGATCGTGTACACATGTACAATCCCGTGAAGGAAGATGTCTGGTACGACCCGGCCACGGCTGAAGCTTTCATAGGTGTAAAACCCAGCCAGGTGCCGGACCTGTTTGCGCTGCAGGGCGATTCCATCGATAACATACCCGGCGCTCCCGGCATCGGTGAGAAAGGCGCGCGCGATCTGATTCTGCGCTTCGGGTCGGTGGAAGCGGCCATCGAACGCGCCGCCGAGGTCGAACGGAAGACGTATCGCGAGAGTCTGCAAAACAACCGCGATCAAATCATGCTCAGCAAGCGGCTGGCAACCATCGACACCACGGTGCCGATTGCGTTTCGACTGGAAGATTTCGCGGCGCAGGAACCTAATCTCGCCGAGCTGAAGAAGGTTTACAAGGAGCTGGAATTTTATAGTTTGCTGAAGGAAGCCGGGCCCAGCGAAGAGAGTCATTCGCGCGACTATGCAACCGTCGGATCTCGCGAAGACGCGGTTGAGTACGTCGCTATGCTTATGCAGCTCGATCCTGCCAAGCCGATTGCGATCGCCATGCAGTCTTCCGTGGAAGGCGACCTGCCGCTCACGATGATCGGCGTATCGCATCATGCCGGCGAGGCGCGCGCGCTTTCCACGGAATATCTCGACCTCCTGCAGCCCATCCTGGAAGACGAGCAACGTCCGAAGATTGCAAACGACGTAAAAGCGGTGACGCTGGCGCTGGGGAAATATGGGATTTCAGCGCGGGGATTTCCGCACGACGTCATGCTGTACGCTTTCCTGCTTTGCGCGGATCCGTCGGGATGTTCGCCCGAGGTGCTGGCGGAGCGTTATCTCGATCGCAAGCTGGCCGCCGCCGCGGAAGAGCACGCCGATCTCGCGCTTACGCTCGCGGAACGTCTGATTCCCGAAATCGAGCAGGAAGGTTTTCGCGAGATCTACGAGCGCATCGATTTGCCGCTGGCCGGCGTACTGACGCGCATGGAGCAGACCGGCATCCGCATCGAGCCGGCACAACTGAAAGTATTATCCGGAAAGCTCGACGCCGATATTCAGCGGCTTTCTATCGATATTTACACGCTCGCTGGAAAGCCGTTCAACATTAATTCGCCGCAACAACTCGGCAAGATTCTGTTTGAAGACCTGAATCTTCCCGCGCCGGTCAAGTACGGAAAGGGCAAAAGCATTTCGACCGCCGCCGACGTGCTGGAGGGCCTGGCCGCCGAGTATCCGATTGCCGGAAAAGTTCTCGAATACCGGCAGCTCTCGAAACTAAAGGGCACCTACGTCGATGCTCTGCCGCAGTTGATCGACCCGGCGACCCATCGCCTGCACACTACTTTCAACCAGGCCGGCGCCGCCACCGGACGGCTTTCGTCTTCGAATCCCAACCTGCAGAACATTCCGATCCGCACCGAATTGGGCCGTGAAATTCGCGCCGCGTTTGTTCCGCGCGAGGGCTGGCGGCTGGTGGTGGCCGACTATTCACAGATTGAACTGCGGCTGCTGGCGCACATGTCCCGCGATCCGGTGCTGCTGGCTGCGTTTCGTAATGGTGAAGATATCCACACCCGGACCCCCGCGGAGGTATCCGCCGTTCCTCCGTTGATGGTCACACCGGAAATGCGGCGCAACGCCAAAGCGGTGAATTTCGGCATTGTATACGGACAGACGCCGTTTGGTCTGGCGGCTACTCTCGGCATCGATCGCAAGGAAGCTGAAGCGTATATCCATACGTACTTCGAACTGCACGCCGGGGTGAAGAAATTTATTCAGGAAACCATCGCCGAAGTCCGCAAGTCCGGCTTTGCGCCAACGCTTTTCGGACGAAAGCGGCCCATTCCCGACATGCACAGCCGCAATCCCAACGCGCGCTCCTTTGCCGAGCGCACCGCCGTGAACACTCCGCTGCAAGGCACCGCCGCCGATCTGATCAAGCTGGCCATGATCCGCATCGATGAAATTCTCCGGCTTGAAAAACTCGAAACGAAGATGCTGCTGCAGGTGCACGATGAATTGGTGTTTGAAGCGCCGCCGCGGGAAGCGGAGGAGATTGCGCAAATGGTAAAACGCGAGATGGAGAACGTCCATCGATTGGATGTGCCAATGATTGTAGACGTCGGGATCGGCGATAATTGGCGAGACGCGAAATGAAACGAACCAAAGTAATTGTGTTCCTGATATTTCTTGTATTCCAGGCCGGATGCTCTGGCCCCAGCATGCCTACGGAGTACAAGGTGAAATTCGACACCAGCAAAGGTCCTTTCATGGTCGAAGTCCATCGCGAGTGGGCGCCGCTGGGTTCGGATCGCTTCTACGAGCTGGTGACCACCGGATTCTATGACGACGCTCGCTTCTTTCGCGTGGTCCCGAAGTTCGTCGTGCAATTTGGGATCAGCAGAGACCCGAAAGCTTCCGCGCATTGGCGTGAGATGAACATCCCCGACGATGCCGTGCACGAAAAGAACCTCCGGGGCTACCTGACCTACGCGATGGGAGGCAGGGATTCCCGCACGACTCAAGTCTTCATCAATCTGGCCGACAACGTAAATCTGGATGCACAAGGATTCGCTCCATTCGGCAGAGTCATCGAGGGCATGAACGTCGTGGACAGCATCTATTCAGGGTACGGGGAAGCTCCGGACCAAAATTTGATTCAGAGCCAGGGCAACGAATATTTGAAGAGCCAGTTTCCGCAGCTTGATTACATCAAGACCGCAAAGATCGAAAAATAACGTGGCGCGGCCTCTCAGTCTGCGCCACGTTATTTTTCAAGAAACGTCGGCAACTTATCCTGATTCGCCACCGTGGTCCCGATCAGAAAACCGAAGCGCGCCCCTTCCTCCATTCCCGCGAAATCCCAATCGTCGCGATATTCATCGGAGGGCTGATGGTAGTGCTTCTCGTTGTAATCGTCAAAAGCCTTCGCGCCGTAACCGGCCGGTTTTCCGTAGTAGTCGGTTCCAAGATTGATGGAAAACGCAGGGACGCCGGCGTGCGCCAGCGAGAAATGATCGGAGCGATAATAGTGACCCTGCTCGGGATGAGCGTCGGGCTTGATGGTCAGGCTCATCCGCCGCGCCGCCTCTTCCACCACGGGCCAGACGGTGGTACGATCCGCTCCGGTAGTTTCAATATCCTTGGTCCGACCGAATGGAAAAAAGCCGTCGAAGTTCAGGTTCAAAGCTGTCTTCGCCAGAGGAATCACCGGATGTTCCGCGTAATATTCGGAGCCGCGTAATCCCGCTTCTTCCGCCGTCACCGCCACGAACAACGCCGAGCGCCGCGGCTTGTGCTCCAGTCCGGCCCACGCGCGCGCCAGTTCGATCAACATGGCGCATCCCGTCGCGTTATCCACTGCGCCGTTGTAAATCGAATCGCCGTGAACCGCCGGACCGATTCCCAAATGATCCCAATGCGCGGTGAAAATTACCGCTTGCGATTCAAGCTCCGGATCGCTGCCCGCAATCATGCCGATGACGTTGCGCGATTCGATCTGGCGGACCTTGGTCGGAATATTTCCACGCATGGTAATGCCCAACGGAATTGGATGAAAATCTTTCGAATTCGCGGCTGCCAGCATTTGATCCACCGTCTTCCCGGCCATGCCAAAAAGCTTTTCGCCAGCCTCTTTCGACAGCCAGCCGGCAAAGGCGAGAGCCGGTTGACCAGCGGCCAGCTTCAACTGTGGATCTTCCTTGCCCCACGAATTTCGCACGACATCGTAACCGTATCCGGCAGTGGGAGTGGTGTGGATTATGAAGACGGCCTTAGCCCCTCGCCGCGCTGCTTCTTCGTACTTATATGTCCAGCGGCCGTAGTATGTGAGCGCGGGACCGCCGAAGAATTTGGGATCTTCCGAAGGCGGCTCATTGGTGAACAGGATCACGACCTTGCCCTTCACGTCAGTGCCCTTGAAATCGTCCCATTGAAATTCGGGCGCCGTGATTCCGTGCCCCACGAAGACTGCTTCCGCATCGAACTGGTCCACCGCCTGCTGCAGCTCGCTGACACCCACGAATTCGTTCAGCCATTGAAATGGAATGGTCTTCGCGCCGCTAGTGGCGGAGAGGGTCGCGCTCGATTGCGTGGCCGCACCCACCATGGGCACGCGCTGAAAATATGTGCCCCGGTCGCCGGCAGGCTTCACTCCAATCAATGCGAACTGCGTTGCGATGTACTCGGTGGCCAGCCGTTCGCCGCGCGTCCCGACGCCCCGCCCCTCCAGCATGTCGCTCGCCAGGAACTTCACGTGCGGACGAATTCGTTCTCCGGAAATGTCGGTGCTCTGAGCACAGAGACCGCCGGCAGTCAGTAGAAAAATCGCAAATCTTCTCATAACTTGTATTCCCATGTTGCGTTTTGGCGGCGTCCGTGTCAAACCAATGCATATGGCAATCGCAACCATCAATCCAGCTACTGGTGAAACGCTCCGCACCTTCAATGCACTCTCAGCACAGGATCTCAACGCCAAGGTACAGCGCGCGTTCGATGCTTTTCGTTCACACCGCCGTACGTCCTTTCCGGATCGAGCCGCCCGAATGCTGCGCGCCGCCGAAATTCTGGAGGCCGATAAGGAACGGATTGCCCGCATCATGACCATCGAGATGGGCAAGCCGATCAAATCGGCGGGCGACGAGGTGCTGAAGTGCGCCTGGGCCTGCCGTTATTACGCAGAGACGGCCGAACGCACGCTGGCCGACGAGATTGTGGCCACGAACGCCAGCCGCAGCTTCGTTCGCTTTCAGCCGCTGGGTGTGGTGCTGGCCGTAATGCCGTGGAATTTTCCGTTCTGGCAGGTATTTCGGTTCGCCGCTCCGGCTCTGATGGCAGGCAATACGGGACTGCTGAAACATTCGTCCAACGTACCGCAATGCGCGCTGGCCATTGAAGAAGTGCTGGTTCGCGCCGGATTTGCGGACGGAGAATTTCAAACGCTGCTGATCGAATCCGGCGCTGTGGGCCAATTGATCGACGATCGCCGCATCGCCGCCGTCACGCTGACAGGTAGCGAGCCTGCGGGTATGCAAGTAGCCGGCGCGGCCGGAAAGCAGATCAAGAAGACCGTGCTGGAATTGGGCGGCAGCGATCCATTCATAGTCATGCCCAGCGCGAATCTGGATGAGGCGGTCACGACAGCAGTGAAGGCGCGCACGGTTAATAACGGCCAATCCTGCATCGCAGCCAAACGCTTCATCGTGCACGAAAAGATATATGCGGAATTCGAGCGCCGCTTCGTCGACGCAATGCGATCGCTCAAAGTGGGCGACCCGATGGATCCGGCCACCGATGTCGGCCCGCTGGCAACCGCGCAAATCTTGAACGATCTGGATGAGCAGGTCCAACAGGCCGTGGCCGCGGGCGCGCGCGTGTTGACCGGGGGCCATCGTTTGGATCGCGCCGGAAATTTCTACGAACCCACTGTGCTTGCCGGCATTCCCAGCAGTTGCCCGGTGTACTATCAGGAACTCTTCGGGCCAGTCGCGATGCTGTTCCGCGCAAGCAGCATGGATGCTGCAATCCAGATTGCGAATGATTCAGAATTCGGGCTTGCCGCCAGCGTCTGGACACAAGATGACACGGAGCGTCGGCGCTTCGTCGATGAAATCGAGGCCGGCCAGGTCTTCGTCAACGGCATGGTCGCGTCAGACCCCCGCCTGCCGTTCGGTGGCATCAAACGCTCTGGCTATGGCCGTGAACTCGGGAGCTTCGGCATCCGCGAATTCGTGAACATCAAGACTATTTGGATCAAATAGGTAACCCGCTGCCTCCGATGAGCATCGTTAAATGCGGACCTTCTTGAACATATCCAGACGGGAATTCGGCATCTCCGCAGCCTCCCTTTTGCGCCTGCGCGCCCAGGATACCGCCACATTCAAGACCGGCGTCAAAGTCGTCAACGTCCTGGCGACGGTGCGGACCAAGAAGGGCGAAATCATTCGCAATCTCGAAAAGGATGATTTCTCGCTCGCTGAAAATGGCCATCCGCAAAGCATTCGATATTTCGCGCGCCAGTCCGATCTTCCTCTCACGATCGGCCTGATGGTCGACACCAGCATGAGCCAGCGCCGCGTCATGGCAGCCGAGCGCGGAGCCAGTTTTCGATTCCTGGAGCAGGTTCTGCGCGATGCCACCGACCAGGTGTTTATCATGCAATTCGACATGGCCATCATCATGCGCCAAAAGCTTACGTCCTCGTTCAAACAGTTGAACGACGCTCTTGTTGACGTGGATACGCCCACCCGTCAAGAGCTTTCGGTGCCGACCAGCAAGGGGACCGTCCTCTACGACGCGGTGGTGAAAGCGTCCAAGGACGTCATGCAAGATCAGCGCGGCCGCAAAGCGCTCATCCTTCTAACGGACGGCGTCGACGTGGGCAGCGATGCCAGCTTGATGGATGCGATCGAAGCCGCGCAGCGCGCCGACGTTCTGGTCTATTCCATTCTATTCTCCGATCCAGGGGCGTACGGATTTTCCTTTGGCGGGCCGGACGGCGCGGGTGCACTCCGGCGTATTTCACGAGACACCGGCGCCGGCTTTTTTGAAGTCTCGAAAAAGCATGGCATCGATCAAATGTTCGAAGCCATTGAAGACGAGCTGCGCAGCCAATACAGCATTGGCTATGTGTCGGACGAGCCAGTCAGAATCTCCGAATGGCGGTCGATCCAATTGACGGCCCGGCCAAAGGGGCTGCTGGTGCAAGCTCGCGAACGGTACTGGGCCCAGCGCTAATGTGCACTCGGTCATTGCCGGTTTCCACAATCCTCCTCTCGCTCATTCTTCCCGCCTGCCGCAAACCAGCTACGAAGGTGTCAGTTCCCGACGTCTTCCGCGTGAAATTCGAAACTTCGCAGGGCAACTTCATCGTCGAAGTTACACACGCCTGGGCGCCCCACGCCGCCGACCGCTTTCACGAGCTAGTGCGCATGGGCTACTACGACGAAGCCCGATTCTTCCGCGTACTGCCCGGATCGATCGCGCAGTTCGGCGTACATCGCGATTTCAACGTTCACGCAGTCTGGCGCAAATTGTTCATCGTGGACGATCCTCCGCTACAGAAGAACCTGCGGGGAACCCTGGCGTTCGCCAAGTCCGGTTCCAGCACGCGCTCCACCGAAGTCTTCATCAACCTCGCCGATAAGGCCGTGCTTGACGAGCAGTCCTTCGTGCCTTTCGGAAAGATCGTGGAAGGGATGGATGTTCCCGGCAAGTTTTACGCGGGCTACGGGGAACTGCGGCCGGAGGGCAAGAACATCGACGGTAATCGCGTTGAGGAAGAGACCAACGAATATCTGGTACAACGTTTTCCGAAGATGGACTACATTCAACGCGCCCGCTTTGTACCCTGAGAGTAGAGACCGCATGCGTCCTGGCTTATTTGTGGCGGCGTTTTGCATTCTGGCGATCGCAACGCTGGGTCAGCGATTCTCTCGCCAAGACGAGGAATCCGAGCCTCGTCCGTCTTTCCCGTCCAAAGCCGAATTTCACTTCATCCGCGTCGAGTACACGGACCGGCCCGAATACCATCGGCGCTTTGGATTCGCTTCGCGCGGCGGAAGGGGAGAAGGCTGGTGGCTGGTGGATTGGCCGGATGCCGACGACCACTTCTCCGCCGGCGTCAAGCGGCTCACAAGAATCGATACCGGAGAGCCCCTGCACATGCGGCTCACTGACGACCGGCTGTTCGAACATCCCTGGATTTACGCGACGCAGACCGGTTGGTGGGGCTTAACCGACGCTGAATGCGCGCGCCTCCGGGAATATTTGCAGCGCGGTGGATTCCTCGTCGTTGATGATTTTTGGGGAGCGGAGGCGTGGGAAAACTTCCGCCAGACGATGGACCGCATCCTGCCGAACCAACCCATCACAGACCTTAGCGAATCCGATTCCGTGATGCACGTGCTTTACGACATCCAGGACAGCGACCGCACCTTCATTCCCGGCACGCGTCATTTGCGTAGAGGCCCGGGCGGTACGGTGATCGTGCAGCAACCGGAAGGAACGGCTCCGGCCTGGCGCGCCATGTACGATGACAAGCAACGAATGGTGGTCGCGGTGAATTTCAACACCGACGTGGGCGATGCCTGGGAGTATGCGGACTCCCCGATGTACCCGGAGCAAATGACGGCGCTGGCCTATCGCTACGGGATCAACTACCTGATCTACTCAATGACCCACTGAAAAATGTGGCACAGGCATTCTTGCCTGAGTGGGTTTTAGAGCGATTTAGTCACCCCATTTATTTAAATCGATCCGACAAGTACTTCAGTATCCCCTCGCGCTCTTCCGCTTTCAGCGGCGCGCCCCAACGCACCATCTTGTCCGTCTCCCGCTCCCACTGTGCGCGGGTGATGTGTTGCTGCTTCATCATTGCCTCGTCGTGACAAGTCAGGCAGGCTGCCTGATAACCGGCAGGTTGCGGAGACTGAGCGCGCTCGTCGGGTGGACTGGGCGCCGGCTGCTTAATCGAAACTTCGACCGCGATTGGCTGAGCGACGTTCCACAAGTAACCCGAAGGATTCCATTCCTGGCTGAGAGGCTGCTCTTGTCCGGCTGCGTTTTTGGCGCGCGCCATCAAAGTATATTTACCTTCCCCAGCCTTCCAATCCAGCTCCCACAAGCGCCACGCATAACGGCTTTGATCCTTGCCGAGCTTGGCGAGCTTCCATGTTTTTCCCGCATCCACGGATACCTGGACGCCAGTCACCGGCGAACTGTTCGACCACGCGGTGCCGCTGATCCGGACCGTTCCCGGCTTCGCCCACGCACCCGGTGTCGCAATGACGGACTTCACGTTGAGATCCGTCACCGGCACCATCTGCGCGGGATCCACTGCTGTGCCCGCCGCCACCGGCTGTGCTGGATGCCGGTACGCGGTCTTCATCCAGAAGCCTTCGAACTCGTGATCCAGGACTTCGATGTGCTGTAGCCATTTCACCCACGAATCGCCGGCCCAACCGGGAACAATTAATCGCAGTGGGTATCCATGCTCGATCGGCAACGGCTGTCCATTCATCTCGTACGCCAGCAGCGTATCCGGATCCAGCGCCTTTTTCACTGGTACGGTGCGCCGGAAATCTTCCATTTTGCCCAAGGGAACATCGGCGCCATCAAACAGGATCTCCTTCGCTGAATCTTTCAAGCCCGCCTTTTCGAGCACGTCGCGAAATCGGACGCCCGCCCATTTTCCATTGCCGACGCTTCCGAAACGCCACTGCGCGCCAGGCAAACGCGGCTGATAGAAACTGCGGCCGTTACCGGCGCATTCCAACACGCTCACGAGCTCCACACGCGGCAGCTTTTTCAAATCGTCCATGGACAAATTGAGTGTTTGATTCACGACGCCGTCCACTTTCAACTTCCAGTCGCTCAAGTTGGGCCGCTCGGGAGTATAGGTGTGGCAGCGCACGAAAAAGCGATCGAGCGGAGTGATCCAGTCCTTGAAGCCGTTGAGCGGCATCTCGAGATCCTCGGGACGCGAAGACAGCACGATCATTCGCGAAAGGTCGGCTGCATGATTCAGCCTGGGCAGCACACCCGCGGCGGCCGCTAGAAAGAGATTGCGTCGGGATATTT
>CATPCJ010000010.1 GCA_955652915.1 uncultured Bryobacteraceae bacterium | reverse complement strand
GGTTAGTGACGATGACGGAGAATCCGCCCAGCGGCTTGACCGTGACGGGTATGTCGGGCACCGGCTGGACGTGCAACACCTCGACATGTACCCGCTCGGATGCGCTGGCCTCGGGCATGAGTTATTCGCCCATCACGGTGATGGTAACCGTGGCCGGGAATGCTCCCACGAACGTGACCAATTCGGCCATGGTTTCCGGTGGTGGGGCGGTTTCGGCGAGCACCACCGACCCGACCGTCATTGGTCCTAACGTGCCACTTCTGACGATTACCAAGAGCCATACCGGCAACTTCAAGAAGGGCCAGACCGGCGCCCAGTACACCATCACGGTGGGCAACACGGCCGGCGCCGCCACGACCTTCGGTATTGTGACCATGACCGAGAACCCACCCGCCGGGCTGACGGTGACGTCCATGTCCGGTACGGGCTGGACTTGCAACCTGGTAACCTGTACGCGCGGAGACGCACTGGTCGGCGGCGCGATTTACTCGTCCATCACGGTGACGGTGAATGTTTCCGCTACCGCGACGTCGCCACAGGTCAACCAAGCTACCGCTTCCGGTGGGGGATCCGTCACTGCTACCGCCAACGATTCCACCACCATCGATCCCGCGCAGCCGACCCTGTCGGTGAACCGGGGCGCGCTGAACTACGGGATCTTCGGCACATTTATCACCAGCCCACAGACAGTTGTGGTTTCCATCTCGGGCGGCTCGGGTATAGCCTGGACGGCGACGGCCAGCAATCCCAACATTACAGTGACCCCCGGTTCCGGAACCGGCACGGGCACGTTCCAGGTTAGCGTTGGTGTCGGAATCGGCGGGACGGTTACGGTCAATGCTACGGGCGCGATCAATTCACCGCAAACCGTTCAGGTGAACGTTGCCTTCGTCACTCCGGCAGCGCCATTCGGTAACTTCGAAACGCCAACGAACGGCGCGACGGGCGTTGTCGGCGCGATCCCAATCACTGGCTGGGCGCTGGATAACATCGAGGTGACCCACGTGGACATTCTCCGCGAGCCGGTGACGGGTGAAGCTCCCGGCAACCTGATTTTCATCGGCAATGCGGTATTTTCCGCCGATGCCAGATCGGACGTGGCGTTCACGTTCTCGACCTTCCCCTATCAATACCGGGCGGGTTGGGGCTATCAGTTGCTCACTAACGTGCTGCCTAATGCAAGCGGCGCCGGTGCGCCAGGGAACGGCACTTACAAGATCCACGCCATTGCATTCGACAAAGCGGGATTGCAACTCGATCTTGGCACCAAGACAATCACCGTCACCAACGCTACTGCGACGAAGCCGTTCGGTACTATCGATACGCCAACACAGGGTGGCACGGTTTCGGGAAGCGACTATGTCAACTTCGGTTGGGCGCTGACGCCGCAACCGGGCACGATAGCTACCGATGGCTCGACCATCACGGTTGTGATCGATGGCGTGGCAGTGGGACATCCGGTTTACAATCAGTTCCGCAACGACATCGCGAGCTTGTTCCCCAACTACGCGAATAGCATGGGAGCGGTGGGCTTCTTCCACATCAACACGACGACGCTGGCTAATGGAGTTCACACGATTTCCTGGAATGTGTTCGACAACCTGTTACGTGGGGAAGGCGTGGGCAGCCGGTACTTCAACGTGCTGAATACCGGCGGTGGCAGCGTCGCGGCTGCAGAAGAACCGATCGACGAATCGGTTGCAGCGGCAGGCGTTCGAGTACGTGATGGACTGGGCGTCAACCGTCAACCCGACCCAGTGACCCCGGATGCGGACGGCGGTTACTCGGTGTCCATGGAAGAAGTAGGCCTCATCGAACTGCATCTCGGCGCATCCAGCGGCAACATGCTGGTGCAAGGCGAGGCGCAGGCGTTGCCGACAGGTTCCACTCTGAAGGGTGGGATCTTCTATTGGCAGCCGGGACCCGGTTATTTGGGCGAGTATACGATGCAGTTTGCGCGGCCGGATGGAACTAAGATTCCGGTGCGGGTGAATATCGTGCCGAAGCGCTATTAGGTGGGACAGGCCTCCTGGCCTGTCTTCTGCCTGTTACGAACCATTTGCCTCACGAGGTAGCTGAAGGTTTGCACGAATCGCTCCCAGAATTTTTGAGCTCTGGGAAGACAGGCCGGGAGGCCTGTCTTACGAAGGCGCCTATCTCTCCACCGGTCTGTAGCGGATTGAGACTGGCGACGATGGATCGGATTGTTCCAGCGAATGGGCTGCTTGCGCATCGGCCCTAAGCGATGCATCCAGAAATGCGCGAATCGTGCGGCAGATCTCCTCATAACCGTGGCGAACCTTTTCGGCGTTCGGCGTCTGCATCAGGGCGCGTCCTAAAAAGCCGTGCGTGAGAAAATCGTCGTGGCTGACTTCGGCGGCCTCGGCTTCGTAGCGCGGCGCCTCACGCAAGTAGCGGTCGAACGTGCTGAAACGCGGCTTCTTCCGAGTCTGCGCGAAGAGTAGAACCGGGATGCGCGGCGGTGTGAGTTTCTGAATCGCGTCTCGCACCAGCTTGTGACCCTGGAAGTCTTCCGGCGAGTATTCGAGTGTGGTGTCAAGGCTCACGAAAGCGAGCGCCGGGCATTTCCGCGAGCCGATCCATTGAAGCATGTTCTGAGCACCGGCACTGTGACCGATGGCCGCTAGTTGGACGGCATCGGCATAAGGCCACCGGTGCGCTTGTTGCGCGATGAAGTCGAGGTCCGGCCCGGATACCTTGATGCCGCCTATGTTGTTGCCGACGAACCGCGGAAAGGGCGACTCGAAAGCGCTTGACACCAGCACATAACCATGGCTGGCGAGGTATTCGAACAGCACCGAGTTGTCTTCAGAAGAGCCGGCGGCGCCCGAGTGATAGAGCACTACTGGAAATGGTCCCGGCAAGTGTGCCGCGTCGCGACGCGCCGCCGTGCGGGTGGCGAGAAGTTTTTCAAATGCAGCACGCTCATCATTGTTCAGCGCTTCGATTTTCTTGTGAAAGAGATCGTCACTCACAACTTCGCGGATAAAGCTCTCGAGCCGGTCTTTAAACCACGGGTGTGCGCTAACGGCGGGAACACGTAGATACTCTTCGTAGACGATCGGTGCGTCCAGCGTCTTCGAGGCCGGATACCAGATGTCCAATAGAATCGGTCTGGCTTTACCATCGTATTTGCGCGATCCGTCCAACACCATCGAGGATCGGAAACCGACGGCATAGGGACCGGGGTCAAGCGTGCCCCAGAGGAGCGGGTCCTGAGCCTCCGCGAGGGCTGTTAAGAGCAGGGCCAGCACAAAATTCGCATGAACTTCAAGCGTAGCGGAATGGATAAGCCAAGTCGCCGGGGGTTAGGGGCTGGGGTCTGGCCGGTTCCAGACGTCGTTAAAGACGCTTGTTTACACGCGCGGCGCGAAATGCGCTGAAGAAATCCAGGAGTCCGCGCCAGCGGCGCACCAAGCCGCCCAGCGTCATCACCGAGGCCCATTCGCGTATGTACCGGAATGGGTGGCGCAAGTTGTAACGCAATCCGATAAACAAGCCCAACAGGAATTTCAGCACGGATGGACGCGGCGGCTCGAAAAACTGGTCGCGGTGATCGATCAGATAACAGGCATACGCATGAACCGGGCGGAACGGCACGTAGCCATAGTGCCAACGCAAAACTCCCAGCGTTTCTTTCAACACCGGCTGCCGCTGCCCCACGGTTTTGTTATCTTTGTGCATTCGCGACGTTGCCAAAACAGAATCGATCTTGCGGATCGGATAGAAGCGCGACAATCGGATCCATAGATCGTAATCGTAAGCATACTGGAGCTTGGGATCCATGAGTCCCGCCAGTTCGAACGCCTCGCGGCGCATGAAAGCCGCCGGCTGGCAGATAAAACATTCCTGACTCAGCAACGCCGGGTCGTACTGCTTGATGGGATAAGGCCCCAGCACCCGCCCGTCTTCATCCACCCAATTCGCATCGCCATACACCACCCCGATGCCCGGCACTGCCATCAAGTTGCGAACCGCCGCGGTGACGGCGCCGGGCAAGTACGTATCGTCCGCGTTCAGATACGCGAAGACGCTGCCGCGCGACCGCTCGAAGCCTCGATTGATTGCGTCGGCGGTGCCACGGTCCCGGCCGGAGTGAAATTCAAGGCGCCCCCGATACTGTTCCAGAATACGCAACGAATCGTCGCTCGATCCGCCGTCCATCACGATGTATTCGATATTCGGATAGTCCTGCGCCAGAACGCTTTCGATGGTTTGTTCCAGATATCGCCCCATGTTATAGCAAGGAGTCACGATACTGACCAGCGGGACGGAGTTCACGTATTCCTATCATCCCCTAAAATTAGCTCTTGACACGAATTGCAATTTGCGATATTGTTATTGCAGATAGCAATATGAAGCTTGGCGAAAAACTCCGCTACCTCCGGGAAGTCGAGGGTGCGCTGCGCGGACTGAGCCGCGAAATGACGCAGCAGGAAGTGGTCCGCGCGGCCAAGAGCGAGCTCAATCAAAGCATCAGCCAGTCCTATCTTTCGCAAATCGAAAGCGGCGTTCGCCCGCACCTCACCAACTCGACGCGCATGTTGCTGGCCCGTTTTTTTAAGGTTCATCCCGGTTATCTGGTCGACGATCCGGAAGGATTTCAAACGGAACTTGCCTCGGATGCCCGGGGCCTGGAAGATCAACTGGATCTATGGCTGATCGATGGGGCCGAGCGATTCCAGCACGATCCTGAAATGAGCCGGGCGCTTCTCACCCTGGCCAAGCACGACGATTCGCGCAAGTGCGTGTTGCTGCTCGAATCGATTCTAGAAACGCCCGATTTGGCGGATCGCTTATTTCAGGTGCTTCGTGGAGAGTCCGCGGCGCCCGTGCCCTCATCCAAGACTAATGCGCGGAGGCGCGCGGTATGAGCTGGGAAGCGTTTTATCTTTGCTGTTTTCTGATCGGGTTCACGCTGAGTCTTTTGTCGCTGCTCTCAGGGGCGACACATCTACACCTGCCCCGTGGATTGCATGGGCATGCTTCGCACGGGACGATCGCAAAGGGATCGGGTCATTCGCCGCTCAACTTCGGAACCGTTGCCGCGTTCCTGGCTTGGTTTGGCGGTACGGGCTACTTGCTTACGCGCTATTCCAGTGTTTGGGCGCTGTTGGCGCTGGCGGTCGCGTTCATCAGCGGATTGGGCGGGGCGGCAGCAGTGTTCTGGTTTCTTGTCAAAGTCTTACTGAAACACGAAAAGGATTTGGATCCGGCCGATTATGACATGGTGGGCATGCTGGGCAAGGTAAGCAGCACGGTGCGGCTGGGCGGCACCGGAGAAATGATTTTCTCGCAGCATGGCGTGCGCCGCTGCGCCGGCATTCGCAGCGAAAGCGGCGAGGCCATCCCCAGGGGAATCGAAGTCGTGGTGACGCGCTATGAAAAGGGCGTCGCTTATGTACGCCGCTGGGAAGAATTAAGTGAAGTGAAAGGTCGAAACTCGTTGGACGAGTAAGGAGAGTATGCACATTACATCGGAAGTGTTCATCATCGCGGGCCTGATGGTTTTGGCAGTCCTGTTCCTCATGGCGATGTTCGCCAGGCTGTACAGAAAAGCGGGACCGCATGAAGCACTGGTGGTTTACGGCTTTCGTGGAACCCGAATTGTAAAGGGCCAGGGCACGGTTATCTTTCCTATGATCGAGAGCTATCACGAGCTGTCCTTGCAGCTCATGTCTTTCGACGTCGCGCCCCAACAGGATCTCTACACCATGCAAGGCGTCGCGGTGACGGTGGAGGCGGTGGCGCAGATCAAGGTGAAGTCCGATCCGGAGTCGATCAAGACCGCGGCCGAGCAATTCCTCACCAAGAGCGATCAGGAACGCGAGGCGCTGATCCGCTTGGTGATGGAAGGCCATTTGCGCGGAATCATAGGCCAACTCTCGGTGGAACAGATCGTGAAAGAACCCGAAATGGTGGGCGACCGGATGCGCGCCACCTGCGCCGACGACATGAGCAAAATGGGACTGGAAGTGATCTCGTTCACCATCAAGGAAGTTCGTGACAAGAACGAGTACATCTCCAACATGGGCCGTCCGGACGTAGCGCGCATCAAGCGCGACGCCGACGTAGCCACCGCCGAAGCCGAGCGGGACACCGCTATCAAGCGCGCCGAGGCTACCCGCGCCGCCGCCGTCGCTCGCGCGCAAGCGGATCAGGAGCGGGTACTTGCCGAAACGCTCTCGCTGACCAAGCAGGCCGAGTCCACGCGCGACTTGGAAATCAAAAAAGCGCAGTATCTGGAAACCACCAAGAAGCAGCAGGCGCAAGCCGACAAGGCCTACGACATCCAGACCAACATCATGCAGCAGCAGGTGGTGATGGAATCGGTGAAGGTCCTGCAGATCGAAAAAGAGCAGCAGATTAAGGTGCAGGAGGCTGAGATCAAACGCCGTCAGAATGAGTTGACCGCCACCGTCTTGAAGCAGGCGGAGGTGGAGCGCGGGCGCATCGAGACGCTGGCATCAGCCGAAAAAATGCGGCTGACGGCCGAAGCCGAAGGTCATGCCGCGGCAATCCGTGTGCAGGGCGAGGCCGAGGCGGAAATCATTCTCAAGAAGGGCCAGGCCGAAGCTCAAGCCATGAGCGTGAAGGCTGAAGCTTATCAGGAATGGAACCAGGCCGCGGTGGTCGACAAACTGCTTACCGGGCTGCCGGAAGTCGTCCGCGCGCTGTCGGCGCCGCTGGCGCACGTCGATAAGATCACGATCGTCTCCACCGGAGACGGCGATGCGGCGGGCATGCACAAGATCACCGGCGATTTGACGAAAATCGCGGCGCAAATTCCGGCGCTGTTTGAAACTCTTTCGGGCATGAAGATGTCCGATTTACTTGGCAAGGTAAGAACCATCGGAGACCAGGCTCCGAAACCGGATGGGGACAAGGGCTCTTCCGGCGCGTAAGAACGTAAGTAGTGAATCAGAAACGAGGTGATAATTTATGGCACTCATGGAGCGAGTTGCAACATTGGTCCGAGCCAATCTCAACGATCTCATCGACAAGGCCGAAGACCCGGAGAAGATGATCAAGCAGGTGATTCTGGATATGCAGAATCAATTGCTGCAGGTAAAAACGCAGGTGGCCATCGCCATTGCCGACCAGCACTTGCTCGATAAGAAGCGCAAGGAGAACGACGAGAAGTCCGCCGAGTGGGTGCGCAAGGCGGAGCTGGCCGTGGATAAGAAGCAAGACGATCTTGCCCGGGCGGCGCTGGAACGAAGCTTGAGCTACCGGCAGATGGCGGAGAACTTCGCGCAGCAGGTGGTGGATCAGACAGTGCAGGTGGAGAACTTGAAGTCGGCGCTGCGGAAGCTGGAACAGAAGATGGCTGAAGCGCAGTCCAAGAGCGAGCTGCTGATTGCCCAGCATCGCCGTGCCCGGGCGCTGAATAAGGCCGGGGATGCGCGCGTGGCGATGGGAGCTGCATCGAACTCAGCCGCCTTCGACCGCATGAAGAGCAAGGTGCAGCACAACGAAGCGTACAGCCACGCCAAGGCGGAACTGACCGGCGATTCGATGGAGGATCGTTTGGCATCGCTCGAGAAGCAGGACCAGGTGGAGAAGCTGCTGACGGAGTTGAAGTCCCGGCGGGGACTTGGGGGCTAGGTTTGACGTGGCGCGGACTTCAGTCTGCGGCGTCGAGACTTATCTCGACGCTCGGGCCAGGAGCCTCGAGACGAGTCTCGAGGCCGCAGACAAAGTGTCCGCGCCACGCGCTCACACGATCTCTATATTGGAAAGATCGGCCATCGGAGGAGGGTACTTTAACTTCATACCCTCCAACGCCTCCACGATCAACTCCGCTACCAGGTAATTTCTGAACCACTTGTGATCCGCCGGGATGACGTGCCAGGGAGCCCAAGGGGTGCTGCATTTGCGAAGCGCGTCTTCGTAGGCTTTCATGTAATCGTCCCAGTATTTGCGCTCCTCCAAATCGGCTGGCGAAAACTTCCAGTTGCGCGTCGGATCCAGTACGCGTGCCTGAAGGCGCCGCTTCTGCTCCTCCTTGCCGATGTGCAGAAAGAACTTCAAGATCCTCACGCCGTTTTCGTTCAGCATTTGCTCAAAATCGTTGATCTGCCCGTAGCGCTTCGACCAGACTTCTTTAGGAACCGTGCGGTGGACGCGGACAACCAGCACATCCTCATAATGAGAGCGATTGAAGATTCCCATGTCGCCCCGTTCCGGGACCGCTTTGTGAGCGCGCCACAAGAAGTCGTGCGAGCGCTCTTCGGCGGAAGGGACCTTGAAAGCCGTCACTACGCAACCCTGGGGATTGAGTCCCGACATCACGTGCCGGAGGGTTCCGTCCTTGCCTCCGGCGTCCAACGCTTGCAGGACGATCAGCAGCGCATAGCGTTTATCCGCATATAGCAAGTGCTGCAGCTCACTCAGCCGGTCGAGCCTCTTTTGAAGAGCGGCGTCATTGCGCCGCACTCCAAAGGTGTCGCTGGGATCGTGGTCCCGCAGATGAAGTTTACTTCCGGGTTTGACGACGCAACGCTTGACGAGGTCCATGTTTCCAGTGTCCTCCACGGTAGTATAGAAGTGTGCGGTGGTTTTTCCTCGCGGTCGTTTGTTTCTGCCTGACTGGTTCCACGGTCCGGGCCGAGACGTACCTGGTACTGCCGTTCTTCAACGCCTCCAAGAACCCCAACTTGGATTGGGTTGGCGAGAGCTTGGCGGAAGCTTTACGTGAGGCGCTTGCTTCCGAAGGTCTGATGGCGCTGAACCGCGACGATCGCGTCGAGGCATACCGGCGTCTCGCGATCCGGCCGCGCTCGCTGCTCACGCGCGCATCGGTGGTCAAGATCGGCCAGGCGCTGGATGCCGAACAAGTGATCTTCGGGCAGTTTGACCTTCAACCCGTTCCCGAATCCGGCGGCAAGAGCAAAGGATCGCTGCAAGTGAGTGCGCGGCTGCTGGACTTGAGGCATGTGCGGCAAGGCCCGGAATTTCGCGAGGTGAGCGCGCTCGAAGATCTGGCGGCATTGCAAAATCACCTCGCCTGGCAAACGGTCCGATTTCTGAAACCAAATGGCGCCCCGTCGGAAGCCGAATTTCGGAATCGGCATCCGGTGGTGAAGGTGAACGCCGTTGAAAACTACGTGCGCGGACTGCTTACCATCAACCCGGATGAACAGCATCGTTTCTTCACGCAAGCGGCCCGGATCGATCCTCACTACTCCGACCCGTGCTTTCAACTGGGCAGGTTGTTGTGGCAGAAAAAGGAATATAAGTCCGCGGCCGAGTGGTTTCAGAAGGTGAGTCCGGACGATGTGCATTATCACGAGGCGGCCTTCTTTCTGGGCCTCTCGCGCTACTATGCGGGCGATTTTGCCGGAGCGCAGGCGGCCTATCAATCCGTGCTGCGCATAGTTCCATTGAGTGAGGTGTTCAACAATTTAGGGGCGGCGGAATCGCGGGCGAATTCGCCCGAGGCGCTCGATAACTTCCGCAAGGCGCTGGAGGGAGATACGCGCGATCCGGCATACCAATTCAACGTAGCTTACGCTCTGTGGAAGAAGGGCGATTATCAAGCGGGGGCAGCGGCTTTTAAGACGCTTCTGGAACACAATCCCGGGGACGCGCCGGCCGTTTTGCTGCTGGCGCGTTGCGAAAAACGCAGTGGGCCGCGTCCGGGCGATACACAAACAGAGGGCCTGGAACGGTTGAAAACGAACTACGAAGAGAGCGCCTATTTGCAACTAAAAGCTGTGCTGCAGCCGGAGAAAGAGTGAGGAATATTCAAACACATCGGTGCGCTTTTCGCGAGTGCCCACGCCTCGCGGCTCCGGCTGGAAGCTCAACCCGGCCTCTGACCAAAATCTTGAAACGGGTATAATCCAAAAAGCTCATGCTGGAAGCGTTCGGAATATCCGACCCTGGTTGCGTTCGCCCAAATAACGAAGATTGCTACCTCTTATCCCCGGATAAAGGTCTGTATGTTGTCGCCGACGGCATGGGCGGCGCGCAAGCGGGCGAGCACGCCTCTAAACTGGCCGTCGATACGTTGGCCGACGTCCTGGGGAAAGCCGGCGAGGGAACCGCCGAAGCGCTGGCCCAGGCCTTCCAGGAAGCAAATGAACGGGTGATGAGCGCCGCGTCGAAGGACGCAAACCTGGAAGGCATGGGCACCACTCTGGTGGCGGTGCTGGATACCATGCCCGAGGTCCTGATCGCCAGCGTGGGCGACAGCCGCGCTTATGTTTACGATGGCGAAGGACTGATCGCGATCACCGAAGATCAGACCTGGGTGAACGAGGTTGGGCGGCGGTTGGGCATCGACGAAGTGAGTCTGCGCAGCCACCCCATGCGGCACGTGCTCACCATGGCCATCGGCGTGAGCCCGGAGCTGCGCGTCCATTCTTATGCGCTGCAGCCAAAATCCGGCGCGCAGATCTTGCTTTGCAGCGATGGGCTCCACGGCGTGGTGGAGGATGATGTAATCGCCGAGACTTTGTCGGGCAGCGGAACTCTCGAATCGAAATGCCGGGATCTGATTCAGGCGGCCAGAGACGCGGGCGGGCCGGACAACATCACCGCTGTGCTGTTGCAGGCGCACTGAGCGGAGAAAGTGGTTGTCACGAAATAACCATGTCAAAAGATCAGCGATCGGCACTCATGCGTGCCGTGTCGTAGAGTCGAGGTTGGGCGCGGGTGCTGACGCACAGCGCCGTCCCGGTTCCCAACCCCGCTCATCAAACCGGACGTGCGGATTTCCCGCATCCGGCTTTCCGACTGGCTTGGTCGCAGACTCACGAACGCGCCCGTCGGCCCCTGCAGGCGTATCACGTCCAAAGAGCTGAACACCCGTTCCTCGGGGAACTGGCGAGTGCCTTGCGAGAACACTTGGTGGCGCCGCCTCAGGAAATGCCGCACGCGGTCATAAACGTACCCGTCCAGCACCCGATACGCCCGCGCCGTGCTTCCCAGTCCGAAGTACTCGGCCCAGCCTCTCAGTTTCTGATTCAGCCGGTCTCGCACCTCCTCCCAGGAGACATTGTGGCGGGGCTCCAAATGCTCTCCCACAGTTTGTTTGATTTTGGCCACGCTCTTCTTCGACGGACTGTACCCGGTATACTCCCGGCCCGTCCGCTTGCTGAAGTGCGGCCCGAATGTGTAACCAGAAAATCGAATCGTTCCCGCCGTGCGTTACGAATACTCGTCTTCTTTTCGTTGAGTGCCTAGGGATCGGTGACGCTGAGCGGCTTACCGTAGGCGTCCGCAATCGTCACTACCGTATCACGGTCCGGATTGGTCACAGTCGTTTTGTTTGTGGCGCTGTCATAGGCGTACTGCGTTGTGTTATTGACCGCGTTGGTCACTGACTTCAGCTTGCCATCCGCGTAATACGTCGTGAATTCAGCGATGTTGCCGCGCCGGTCCATTTCTTGCGTCAGCAGGTGCGTGGTGTCGTACTGATACTGGGCCGGCGTCGCGATGCCGGGATAGGCGACGCTGGCCAAGTTCCGCCGGTGTCGTATGTGTAGTTGTACTGGTGACCCAACGTGTCGGTGATCTTCGTGATCCGGCCCGCCGCGTCGCGCACGAAGGGCACGCTCAATCCGTTCGAACTGCTGATGCCGGTTGGGGTGACCGTCAAGATATTATTGTTCAGATCTTTGATGTTGTTGAGACTGCCGTCCGCTCCAATCGTGTACACGCGCCCGTACGGATCCGTGTATTGTACGCCGATGCCTGATAGACCGCACCGGCATTGCTGATCCCGCATTCGTAGATGTTCCCGATGTGGATCAACACACCCGAGCAGTTGTCGCCCGTCGTCGCTAGCGAACCATACATTCCCGGCTCGGCCGTGTACTGCGGTACGTAGTAGTTGGGGATGATGGTGGAGGACGGTGTGAAGTAGAAGTGCGGCGGCGGCCTCCAAGCGTGAACGTCACGTCGCCCATTGGGCTGGTTAGCAGATCCACTCGAGTACCCAGCCGCCAGCCGTAACCGAAGTCGCTCTGCTGGCTCCGCAGCAGGCTGTCATAGGTCCGCTGAATCTGAATCGCAAGATCGGTCGACGGCACCGTGAGGTCCGTCACCGTCGCGGTTACGCGCCCCGGCTTGTAATCGCCCGCCACTGTGACGTATGCCTGGCTGGTCTGCGTCACTCCCACCGAGTTGGTGGCGTTCAGCAGTAGGAAATAGCCGCCATTGTTGAGGCCCGTGGTATCGAACAAAGCGATCTGGCCCGTGCCCGTAGTGCTGGTGCCGATCGTCGCCACGGCTCCAGGGTTGTTGGCGGGATAGTAAGTCAGTGTTCCACTTACCAGCGTGATGCCTGCAATCACCGTAACTGGCGCTTGGCCAGTGACCGTACTCTCATCCAGAGGACTCGCCAGCCAACCCGTGTTCCAGCTCGTCGGCGGATTCAGGATGACGGTCACGGTCTAGTTACTGGTCAGCGTGCCGTCGGTTGCCTGTTGTCGTAAGTTGCCGGCCTCTACTCCTTTACGTTCAAACCCTCGAAGGGATTACGACTCCAGAAATCCTCGGGCTTTGGACTCCAGGGGTTTCTCGATCCGATGTATCGCTCACCGTCCATTGCGAGCAAGGTCTCGTGGACTACCCTTAGCATCCCATCGTGCCGCTCTGCCGTTGCTGTAAGGATGAGATGCGGTGTCTCGCTGATCGCCACTGAATATATAATTCGTTGAAGGTTACGGACTCCGGTCCATGTTGTCTCCGACAACTGATTATCTTCGGCCCAATATTGGATTTTCTCAACCAGTGAATTGCCAGCGCTGTCGCTCGCTTGTACGCGAATTGCCCGAATGTCGTGGGGTTTCTGTTCGAGATATTCCCGCAAATCGAGATACCTGTGGACGGAGTCGTACTCAAGCTCTTCCCCAGACTCCTCCGGAGGATCAAAAAACTGTTCCGCGGTGAGCGGTAAATTACGCCATTTATGTTGGCCGTGGATACAGTATGTGAACTCAACTTGTATGGCCATTTTAGGAGCTGTCTAATCTCAGGCTCTACAACTTCTTCAAGCGCTGGCAGCCTTTCTCAAAGTATTTCTTAAGCGTTCTCATATCCTTCTTATTAAGAAGGGTTTTTGCCTGATCTAGAGTCATTTTGAGGATCTCGCTGGATCCGTATCCTGTGCTCCACCTGCTAAAAGTGTCGATGAGCTTAATCGCCCCGGTTCCTTCAAGCAGTTTCCCTATAGGAATGTTAGTCGGAGTACCAGGCGGTGGCCACGGTCCTGCGTTCACCGTTGGCGGATTGACCAATGCTGGACCAAACCCCCATGCTAACGAGCCAAGAGCCCCCAACGTGCTGCAGCCCAGTCTGCAGACAGCATCAATGGTCATCAGCGCTTGGTGGACTGGGGAATTCAGGTAGTTGAGATATTCATCTTCTCCTTCAGCCAGCGCCCCAAAACCGATAGCGAGATCGAGCACTGACCATGCTTTGTCTAGACAGCAAACAGTTTCATACGCGATTTTACCACCATTCCGCACAATTCCCAGGGTGCGAGTACCAAGGGGGTGCGCGACATAAAAGTGATGGATAGTTGATATTTCTCTTTTGGCTCCTGTTCTTAAAGTATAATGTACGTGAAGACAGGAGGAACGATGACCGATCCACTTTCAGCGCTTATCGATGAGCGATCTGCACTGCTGTGCCAAGTTTCCGAACTCGGGGATTTCCAGCCCGGTTCCATATCGAGTGCTACTCGCCGCTGTGGGAAACCCCGTTGCCATTGTGCTAAACCCAATGATCCCGGACATGGGCCGCATTACCAACTCACTCAAAAAGTAGAGGGCAAAACGGTCTCGCAAACCCTGCCCTCCCCCGCGGCTATCCGGAAAGCGGAGAGTGAGATCGCCGAATACCGGAAATTTCAGGATTTGGCCGACGATTTGGTCGACGTCAATCGCAAGATCTGTCGCCTCCGCCCAGTCGAACAGACCGAGCAGACGGCCCAGGAAAAAAAACGGCGCAAACCATCCAGCAAGAAGTCGCGCGCGAAGTAGAACAGCTGCTGCGCACCATTTTCCGCGGGCGCCGAGCGACCGGCTGCTTCGATCTGGAGAGCGTCGAGACCGCCATCCGTGCCGCCATGCATCAAGCCGGGGCCACCGCCCTGACGCAATTGCTGCAATTCGAACTACCAGATGTCGATCTCCTGACGGTTCCCTGTTCGTGCGGTCACACGGCGCACTTCAAGGAACTCCGCACCAAAACCTTTCTCTCGGTCGTCGGCCCAGTCCAGATCCGGCGTCCCTACTATCTCTGTTCTCATTGCTCCAAAGGACAGCATCCGATTGATTTAGAACTGGGTATTGCCAACCTTGAATCGTCGCCCGGCGTGCGACGCATGGAAGCCATCGTGGGCAGCAATGCGCCGTTTGGTCGCGGCTGTGAACCGCTGAAGGTACTCGCCGGTTTGGAGGTAACCGCTAAAGCCATCGAGCGCACCGCAGAAACCATTGGTGCCGACGTAGCCAGGCGCCAACAGCAAGAGGTGGCCCGTGCCAAACAGTTGATCCTTCCCGCGGTTTCCAAACAGAACATTCCGATCCTGTATGTGCTGATGGACGGTACCGGAGTTCCCGTCGTGCCCGCCGAAACCCAAGGCCGCGCCGGAAAGATAGAGGGGCAACGCGCCCATACGCGCGAATGCAAACTCGGCTGTGTATTCATCCAGACCACAGTCGACGACCGAGGCAGGCCCATCCGCGATCCGGACTCCACCACCTACACTGGCGCGATCGAAACTGCCGAGGAGTTCGGGCTTCGCATTTATACGGAAGCTTGGCGTAGAGGTTGGGAATGGGCAACTCTCCGGGTTGTCATCGCCGATGGCGCCATCTGGATCTGGAATCTCGCCGATACTCACTTTCCTGGAGCCATCCAAATCGTCGATCTCTATCACGCCCGGCAGCATCTCTGGGCGATCGCCGCGCTGCTATTTCCGAACGACTCTACCCAGCAAGAACGCTGGATGATCTCCTCTCAGCATTTGCTCGACAATGGCCAGATCGAGCGTCTGGTCAATCGCCTCCGGAAAATTGAATCCGACAATGCCGAAGTGGTCCAGAAACTCTCTCTGGAAGCCGAGTACTTCGAAAGGAACGCGCCACGGATGCGCTACCCAGAGTTTCGCAAACGCGGCCTTTTTGTCGGGTCGGGCGTGGTTGAGGCCGGCTGCAAAACCGTGATTGCCTCACGACTGAAATGTTCAGGTATGTTCTGGACCGTCGCGGCTGCTAATGCCATCATCGCCCTTCGCTGCTGCCTGTTCAATGGCCGCTTTGAAAGCTATTGGGAACTGGCCAGCGCTGCCTAAAGTCTCACTTTTATGTCGCGCACCCCCTCTATCACCGATCTTCACGTGGTTGAGCGACTCGCGGTCGGTGTTTGAGGTGCCTGTCACCCTATTGTTTCGCGTTGCCGGCGGCAATGCGTTATCTAAAACAATTGGGGCAGTCACCGAACTCGCTCGCACACCCTCGGAGGAAGAGCGGCTAACTTGCGGTGACTGCCCCAAAGAAGGACGGTTCCAAGTGACCCATTAAACAGTCCGTTATCCGGCCGACATGCCCGGCCTCAACTCGGCATGCAGCGTAGTCGAAACG
>CATPCJ010000009.1 GCA_955652915.1 uncultured Bryobacteraceae bacterium | reverse complement strand
TTCCGATCGCGCCGTCGCTTCGAACCATTCGTCCGCCATCCCGAGCTGCTGCATGGCGGAGCACACGGCAGAGTAGACCGCATCGCTGTGATAGATGAGATCCACGCGATCGCGCGCGCCCGAATCCGGCCCAAAGCGCCAAGGGCCGAGCGGGCGGAAGCGAACCGTAAAGCTCGTGCTGGGGGAGACCGGTGACATCGCTAGATTCCTGAGACCTGTGGGGCAGGTTGGTAACCTGCCGCCGATTGGTAATCGGCGAGTCCGGCAGAGCTTCGCACCAAAAGGCCGATTGCTAATCGGCGGCAGGTTACCAACCTGCCCCACACAAAAGGACTTGAGTTATTCGGCATGTTTACAGATCAAGTCCTAGTCGGAGAGCTTCGCCGCGAAATCTTCTCCGGTCACGAGAGACTGAAGGCCCGCCAAGTCCGAGCCGCCGATCAGTTCCTGTTCGGTGGCACCGGACGCGTAGAAACCGCGGCTGCGCCACGTGAGCTTAAGACCGGACAAGTTCACCCGGCCGCTGCCGCGCGAGCCGCCGCCGCCCAGACTGTCGTCTTCGAGCAGGCGAAGTCCTTCCACCAGACGCGGGAGCAATTCACGATCCTCCGGGCAAAGCACGTCCAGCACGACTCGAAAATGGAATCGGGCTCCGGCCGGGACGCGCTCCAAGGTGCGCGGGTTTGCCTGGGAGGTGATGCGGTCGATGGCGTTCTCGCTCTTCACCTCAGTCAGTTCGTCGTCCATGTTCTCGCGCATCTGCGGTGTGATGCTTTCGGCGATCAGCGGGGCGTCATAGAGCGTCAACCTCGCGGGCGTTGCCGTGCTGGATTCGAGCGCTTCGCCCGACACGCGTTCCAGGCGGCCCGGATGGCGCCCGAACAGCAAGCAGATTTCGTCGTCCGGCCGGTCACTCTGATGAATGCGGACTTCCTGGCCCTTGCGTTTCGAAAGGTACACAAGTTCGTTGGGAACCGCCATGCCGGAAGATTGCTCCAGCAGCGATCGCAGCTTGCCGCGCAGCGAACTGCCGGGAGTGTAGGGCAATCCGAATGCATCCTTAACCACAGGGTTGTCGGCGCCGCCTATTTCAAGCGAACCCTTGCCCGCGCCGATGTGCAGGCCGGTCTGGCAGTTGATATCTCCCTCGAGAATCAATTTTCCAATCAGCTTCAATTCTGTTTGCGCTGTGTGAGAACTCATCTCAATCCGTTTCTGGTTTCGTTTTTGATTTGTCTTTATTCGTTGTAGGCGACGATGGCTTCGAAAAGATCGCGGAAGCGCTCGTAGCCCAGCGCGGTATTCTTGCGCGTCACCTGGAGCAGCAGCTTCTCGAGCGAATCGAGACTTCGCAAAGAGTGGCGCGCGATGGTGTAGGCGAGCCGCGCGCGCAGCATCACGAACTGCTGCTGACGCTCGTTTTCCGGTGCGCGAACCGCGCGGCGCACTGCATTATAGAGACGTCGCAATTGGCTCTTGGTCCCGGAGTCCATGTCGCGCATGCGGCTTACGACGCCGTGGGCCTGGTTGTCGAGATACAGAGGATCCGAGATTAATTTCTCGATATCCATGTCGGGCGGGCCATCGAACCGGGGACGATCGCCGCGATCTCCGCCCGGACGGCGGTCTTCGCCACGGTCGCCTCGTCCGCCGCCTTCCCGGCCGTGCGGGGCGCCCCGGCCTTCACGCGATCCGCGGCCCTCGCGGTTACCTTCGCGATTTCCTTGCGGCTTAGCTTCTTGTGGCTTTGCCTGTTGTTGCGTTCCTGTTTCCGTCGTCTCCGCCATTCCTACCTCATTTTCCAAATGTGTGCGTTATTCAAGGATACTCATTCCGCCGGGCCGTCTGTGGATAGCCTGGCCCATTCCAGCGCCACACGTCCGGAGGGCCGCAACTTCAGATTGACCGGATTCTTTCCCACCAGGTCGGCTATCAAGCCGGCTCGCGCCTTTTGAAAATCGCGCGATCGGGAACTCCCGAGAATGCGATACAGGCGGCGATGGAAACGCCACGGCCGTTCCGTCCGCCTGGTCCCGGGAGCGCGTTTCGTCTCGCGATAAATGCCGCACAGATCCTTGATGTACTCCGGGGCAATTCCGAATTCGCGCACCATTGCCGTCAATTCATCCTTGAGACCGGCCGCGTCCGCGAGTTGTTTCCATTCCAAGGTGCGGCCGAGAAGATGGAAGCAATCCTTATCCGCCGATTTGGCGACATCCAGCTTGTCGCCCGCGCGTTCATACACCGCGCCCAGCGGCGTGTCGATCTCCGGCGCCAATGCCATCGCCATGGTGATGGTCTTGCCCTCCTGGCCGGGGAAGTCCGTGAGATGCTCTTCGGTGAAACGCTGGAACAGCCGCTGCAGCTCGCGCGCGAAAGCGATAAGCGCATCCCATGCTCCGTAGACGGAGAAATCATCGCCGCCGGTGTGCAGGAGATTTACCTTGCGCCAGAACTCGGGCAGGGAACAAAGCACCTCCACCTCACCGGCGAAGAACTGCTTGTAGAGAACGGAAATCTGGACGTGCTCTTCAATGCTCTGCAGCCGGCGGACGCGAATTCCAAAGCTGTCCACGTCGCCGCGCAGCACGCCCCAAATCGGAAAACCATCCGCGCGGGAAGCCAGCACGGCGGCGTTGGCGGATTCGCGGCCGTCGTCGGTGAGAGCGGTATGACGAGAGAGAGGAATGGAATCCTGTGACGATCCAATAGACCACGAATGTTTGCCGGGGCCGAAGGCGATATGGACAGGTTGCGCAGGGGACCAGCCTATTAAAGCATCATCTCGCAAAGATCCGGCAAGATTTTGAAAATAGGCTGTTTCTTGCTCGGCGAAATCGTCAATTAAGCTGAGTCCGGTGGAAGCGAGCGGAGTATCGAGCTTGCGCTGGAACTCCTCGTTTAAACGCTTGCGAACTACCGACCAGTCGCCCAGATTTTCGGTTATGGCCCACAGCAAATCGAGCCGGCCCTGGCTCAATTTTCGAATCTCGGCGCGAACCACATTCAGAAATTCCTCGGCTTGCGGACGAACTTCCTG
>CATPCJ010000008.1 GCA_955652915.1 uncultured Bryobacteraceae bacterium | reverse complement strand
TTCCACCAGTCGCCATTATTACCTCCGTAGATTGCCGACATCAGCGGAGTGAAGATGACGAACGGCTGCCCGATGTTCACAGTTCCACCGATGGGCCAGACGGTGAACGGATATGGAGGAGTTGACTCCGGCGCCGGGTCCACCCGAAATTTCGGCTCGGGACCGCTCTCCGTGGTGGGCTTCCAATCGTCGGCGTAAGCTTTGACGAGACGATGCAGGAAGCCTGGATTTTCACTCTTGCAACCTATACATGGCTTCGCGGCATTGGCTGTGGGCGGTGTCCCATCATCCGGGAAAGCCGCGTTGGCAGCCGCGAAGCAAATCACAGCACGAGAAGTAATCTACACTTCATACCTTTTTGATCCTCCCTTTCAGTTTGAGAAAGTTGACACGAGGCTCAACAGGGAGGCCGTGATTCTGCACTTGGCCCAGGGAAGCGCTACTTGGCGGCCTGAACGATTAGAGTTTCACCAGAATCGCGATGATGATCCGGTTCTCTCGCTTGCGTAGATCCGGCACCCAGTCCGGTACTAATGAGCCCGGCGCGCCGAAGGTATTACCGCCAGGAGGTGTGATGCCTCCCGGTCCCGAGAAATAAGGCACGTTAGACGCCCGGTGATTGTACTCCAGGCGCCAGGTGATGAACTGCTTGGGCATGTAATCGAACGTCGCCGAGGCGTCCCATGCTTTGTACGGATCCCCCGGATTCCCGGTGAAATAGGGCGTTCCGGAAAATGCCGACGCACCGTTGATTGGTGGAATGAGCACGAGATAGCGTCCCGGATTGTTGATTGCGCCTCCGCCGAGCGTGAAGGCGAATAGATCCTTGTGGAACCACACCCGGTGATAGGCCATGAAGCCCAGGAAATACTGCGATGGATTGCTGGGTGAACCGCCTTTGCAGGAGACGCCGCCGCCGTATTCGCAGCCCGCATCGATAGTAATGGTGAACGCGGCCTTGTCCAGAAACTTATTCGGTTTGTCAAAATACTTCACCTGAATACTGTCGTCGGTATGCACGCGGTTGCGCCCCGCGATGCCCAGTGTGTCCCGGCCCCAATAATTGTTGAGCACGACAGATATGGAACCATTGGGACGCCAAAGTATCTGCCCGCCAACACCTGGCGCTTTGTTGAACTTGCCATATGACTGCCATCCATTGATGAACCACGGCTCAATTTTCAGTTTTTCGCTAGGAAATATCTGAACCCGCACGCCATTGAAGAACCACGGCGTATTGGATGAGACGTATGACGGCTGGTAGGCCCAATTGTCGAATTGGTAGTAACTGAAGAGACCTATGTAGGACATGAAAATCCCGGCATCGACGTTGACTCCATGCATTTTGTCGAAATGATATCCGCCGTATGCCTCCGAAAGGTAGCGGTAAGCGTTGTCCAAATTCCATTGGCCGCGTCCGGGGCTGGCGTCATTGCGCGGCGTCGTTTGGGAATACAGTCCAAACTGCGTCATCAGTCTTCCGCGGACGTTTTGCCAGTGGAAATCTCCACCGATACCAAACTGCGTGAGCTGAACCTCACCGGATCGAAAGACCTCGCTGGACCCACCGATTGTGTTGTCCTTAGGGTGGTTGAAATCGTGGACATAGGCGGTGTCGACCCGGAGTTCACCGGTAAAGACTTTGTTGTCCATAGGCGATTCATTCGTGCGCGCGTTGCCAGTCAACCAACTGAAGTCCGCGAACGCAAAAGGCTCAGCCTTGGCTGCGGACTGCGGCTGAGGTTGCTGGACTGGGGCGCCAGCCACGCTCGAAGCGGATGCAGGCAATGACGGGGGAGCAGACGGCGTCGTGGCGGCCACCACTGACTCGGTTGCCTTGCCTGGATTACCGGCAACGTGCGACTCCAGGTCGGCGAGACGGTTTTTCAACAGCTCGATCTCGTTCAAGAGATAAAGCTCGCGCTCGGTCATATCGGAAGGCTTCGGCGCCGGCGTAGCGTTCTTGGCCTCCTCCGCGTGGATTCTGGTTCCACACGATATAAGCATGATCAGCGCTAAGGTCAGGGCGTCCAGACGGGGGACGTGTACGATTTTCATCTTGTCTTATTTCCTTGGGAGTTGACGATCCAACTCCAAATTCAGCATCAGGACGTTAACACGCGGCTCACCCAACAGGCCGAGATCCGGGCCTTCGGTAAACCGCGCGACCAATTCCTCTATTTGGCCCAGCGAAACGCCACGAGCTTTGGCGATGCGCGGCGATTGAGCTTTCGCCGAGTCGGGAGAAAGATGCGGATCCAGTCCACTGGCGGAAGCCGTGACCAGATCCGCTGGAAGAGGACCGGTATAATCGGGATTCTCTTTCCGAAACTTGCCGATCGAAGCTTTTACTCTTTCGATCAGCTTTTGATTCGTCGGCCCATAGTTCGATCCGCCGGAAGCGGTGGGATCGTAACCGTCGCTGCCGGCAGCCGAGGGCCGGGGTTGAAAGTACTCCGCCCTGGTGAAGTTCTGGCCAATCAATTCCGAGCCGATCACTTTGCCGCCGGATGTTCTCAGGCTGCCGTTGGCCTTATCCGGAAACAAGAGCTGGGAAATGCCGGTCATGGCCAGCGGATAAATCACGCCCAGCAGAACAGTCATGAAGAGCTTGATTCGAAGACCGGGAAGAAGTTGTTGCCACATATGAATGTCTCCTAGGCCAGATGCAATGCAGCCAGCAATTTGTCGATGATCCAGATGCCCGGGAAGGGCGCGAGGATGCCGCCGGCGCCGTAGATCAATAGATTTCGCCGCAGCAAGCTGGCAGCGTCGAGCGGCCGGTATTTCACGCCGCGCAAGGCCAGTGGAACCAGCGCAATGATAATCAGAGCGTTAAAAATCACGGCCGCCAGGATGGCGCTTTGCGGTGTGTGCAGTCCCATGATGTTGAGCGTGCCGAGTGCGGGATAGGTGGCCATGAACATAGCGGGGATGATGGCGAAATACTTTGCCACGTCGTTTGCAATCGAAAACGTTGTGAGCGCGCCGCGCGTGATCAGCAACTGCTTGCCGATCGCGACAATTTCAATGAGCTTGGTGGGATTGCTGTCGAGATCCACCATGTTGCCCGCCTCTTTAGCCGCCATGGTGCCGGTATTCATGGCCACTCCGACATCGGCTTGCGCCAGCGCGGGCGCATCGTTGGTGCCGTCGCCAGTCATCGCCACCAGTCGTCCGGCGGCCTGTTCCTTCTTGATGTATTCGAGCTTGTCTTTGGGTGTGGCTTGGGCCAGAAAATCGTCCACGCCGGCCTCGGCGGCAATGGCGGCGGCCGTGAGCGGATTGTCGCCCGTGATCATGACGGTGCGAATGCCCATGATGCGAAGCTGGGCAATCCGCTCGTTCATTCCACCCTTTACGATGTCTTTCAAGTGAATGATCCCGAGCAAACGCCCCCCATCTGCCACGGCGAGCGGCGTACCGCCGCTGCGGGAAATCCGATCGCTGATTTCCTGGAAATTACCGGGGATCTGGCCGCCACCGTCGAGGGCGAACTTGCAAATCGCTTCGGTGGCGCCCTTGCGCAGCCGGCGCCCCTCAAAGTCGACTCCGCTCATACGAGTGTAAGCCGAGAACGGAATGAACGTCGCTTCCTTTTCAGGAATGTGCCGCCCGCGGAGACCATATTTTTCCTTGGCGAGGATCACTACGGAACGGCCCTCCGGGGTCTCGTCGGCGAGACTGGACAACTGCGCGGCATCCGCCAGTTCCTCATCGGTGACGCCATCGGCAACGAGAAATTCAACTGCCTGCCGGTTGCCCAAGGTGATGGTGCCGGTCTTGTCCAGCAGCAACGAATTCACATCGCCGGCCGCCTCTACCGCTTTTCCGCTCATGGCCAGAACATTGTGCTGCATGACGCGATCCATGCCGGCGATGCCGATCGCCGACAGCAAGCCCCCGATGGTGGTTGGAATCAAGCAGACGAGCAGCGACACCAGCACCGAGACGCTGGGAACGGAGCCCGATCCCGCTTGCGCGACACTGAACACCGCGTAGGGCTGCAGCGTGATCACGGCTAACAGAAAGATGAGCGTTAGGCCGGCGATGAGGATATTCAAGGCGACTTCGTTAGGAGTCTTTTGACGCTCCGCTCCCTCCACCAGGGCGATCATGCGATCCAGGAATGTCTCGCCAGGATTGGATGTGATCCTGATCCGGATATGATCGGACAGAACCTTGGTTCCGCCGGTCACCGCGCTGCGGTCGCCGCCCGATTCGCGAATCACCGGCGCGCTTTCTCCGGTGATCACCGACTCATCCACGGTGGCGATGCCGTCGATAACCTCGCCGTCGCCGGGGATCAGAGTGCCCGCATCGCAAACGACGATATCGCCCGAGCGTAGCGTGGAGCCTGCTACCAGCTTAATTTGACCGGAGGCCGTCATGCACTTGGCCAGCACGTCCGTCTTGCTTTTGCGGAGGCTATCGGCCTGAGCTTTGCCGCGCGCCTCAGCCATGGCTTCCGCGAAGTTGGCGAATAGCACCGTAAACCAGAGCCAAAGGGTAATCTGCACCGAAAATCCGATGCCGCCCGCGCCAATGAAAATATCGCGGATGAGAAACACTGTAGTGAGCGCGGCCCCTACTTCGACCACGAACATCACCGGATTTTTTACCAAAGTAATGGGGTTCAGCTTTGCAAAAGACGCTCTGGCCGCGCGGCCGACGATTTCCGGATCGAATAACGGACGAGCCCGTGCCAGCTTCTTCGGCATCAGCGAGGCAGAATCATTTTGGGGTACGGACGGTTTTGGCGCTGTGGTTACTGTTGACATGGTTAACTCAGAACAGCTTGCCGCTATGCATCAGATAATGTTCCACGATGGGTCCCAGCGCCAGTGCCGGGAAGAAAGTGAGCGCCCCGACGATAACGATGGTGCCGATCAGCAATCCTACAAATAAGGGACCGTGTGTGGGAAAGCTGCCCGCCGTCGATGGAATCTTCTTCTTGCCCGCCAGGCTTCCGGCGACGGCCAGCAATGGAATCAGGAACAGGAAACGGCCGATCAGTTGCGCCAACCCGAGCGTCAGGTTGTACCAGGGCGTATTGGGGTTCAATCCCCCGAACGCACTGCCGTTGTTGCCGGTGCTGCTGACATACGCGTACAGAATTTCCGACAGACCATGCGGACCGCTATTGGTATTGTTGGCGATCGCCGCGCCGGGCGGGTTCCAATAGCCCTTGGCGGGAAAGCCGATCACTGAACTCATCGCGCTAAAGACCAGAATGCTGAAGGCCGTGGCAACGATCGCGAGCATCACCATTTTAACTTCCTTCTGTTCGATCTTCTTGCCCAGGTATTCGGGAGTGCGGCCCACCATCAGCCCGGCGATGAACACCGCGAGAATGCAGTACATCAGGATTCCATAGAGTCCCGATCCCACGCCTCCAAAAATGACTTCGCTAGTCATGATGTTGAAGAGAGGAACCAAACCTCCCAGGGGGGTGAAACTGTCGTGCATGGAGTTCACCGCGCCGCAACTCGCATTCGTCGTCACGGTGGCGAAAAGGGCGGAATTCGCAATCCCGTAGCGAACTTCCTTGCCCTCCATATTGCCGCCGGATTGTCCCGATGTCGCGGCGCTCTGAATTCCCAGATTCGCCAGCATGGGATTGCCGGCTTGCTCAAAGTGGTACACGACGAACACACCGGCCAAAAACATGACTGAGAAAGCCGCGAAAATGGCCCAGCCTTGCCGGGTGTCCCCAATCATTTTTCCGAACGTGTAGGTGAGCGCACCGGGTATGAGGAAGATCAGAAACATTTGCAGCAGATTGGACAACGGCGTGGGATTTTCGAAAGGATGCGCGGAGTTTGCGCCGAAGAAACCGCCGCCGTTGGTCCCAAGTTGCTTGATGGCTTCCTGCGACGCCACCGGTCCTTGCCCGACGATCTGTTTTCCGCCCTCAATGGTTGAAACAGTGGTGTAAGGATGTAGATTCTGGATCACGCCCTGGGACACGAACAACAAGCCGGCGATGATGGAGAGAGGCAGCAAAACGTAAACCGTGGCGCGGGTGACATCCACCCAAAAGTTGCCGATGGTTTTCTTTTCTTGACGGGCGAGCCCTCGCACCAGAGCGATAGCGACCGCAATACCGGCAGCGGCCGAGGCAAAGTTCTGCACTGTCAGGGCCGCCATTTGCACGAAATAGCTGAGCGTCGATTCACCCGAGTAAGCCTGCCAATCCGTGTTGGTGATAAAGCTCGTGGCGGTGTTAAAGGCGAGGTCCGGCGTGACGTTCGGTGTTCCGAAGTTCTGCGGATTGAAGGGCAGATAGGCTTGCGCGCGCTGTATGAAATAGACCAGCAGGAAGCCAAAGACGCTGAAGCTCAGTAGCGACGCGGTGTACTGGGTCCAGCGCTGTTCCACGTCTTCCTTCACTCCGACGATCTTGTAAGTAAGCGCCTCGAGCCAGCGAAAGACGGGATGCAGAAACGTGCGCTGGCCTTCGAAGATCCTCGCCATGAATGCTCCGAGAGGCTTGGCGCACACCAGGATCAAACCGAAGAACAGCGCGATTTGCAGAATTCCAAGGCTAGTCATGATCTTTAGAATTTCTCCGGACGCAGCAAGGCGTAGATCAAGTAAACGAACAATCCCAGGGATGCGATGCCGGCAACGATGTAGTCCATAAAGTTTTCCTAGAGCTTGTCGCAGGCCTTGGTGAAGATCCAAAAGAGAAACAGCGTTATACAACCTATCGAGACATAAAATAGATCGAGCATATGCTTTACTCCGTTCCCGTGAAGATAACTTCGTGACCAGCGCGCCGCAAGTTTCTTGCCAGTGTTTTTTCCGGCGTCGGCCACCACCAGCGTTGGCGGCCTCCAATGACGACCAGCGAGCGTGGCTTCAGCACCGAGACCAGCGTCTGGAATCGATCGCGGCAAAGATACAGTTGAATGGTGGTTTCGACGGAGCTGTGGTTTGCGATTACGCGAAAGCGCCGCTCATTCCAATCCTGCAATACAGGGGGGCTGGTAAGTGGCAGCGGATATGGAACAATCTGTAAGATCACGAGTGTGATGTGAGCCGCCAGATGGTTTGCCAAAGTTCCAGCCTGTTTCAAAGCCGCTAGCGTCGCGTCGACTGAGGTGAATACGACATTGATACTTAGCGGGGAGGTGGCTTCTCTGTTGGGAGCCGGTTGAGTTGCCGGAATTAGAAACTTTTCGACCACGAGCGAATTCCCAAACTCCACAACTCAGCGTATGTTGAAAGTCCTGAAGAAGTCATAGAGAAGGCATAAAGAATTTATGAAGAAGCATCGGGCGTTCCGTTGAAGCGATAGCCCACCCAAGGCTCCGTGGTGATGTATTGGGGATGCTCCGGATTCAACTCGAGCTTCTTCCGCAGATTCTTGATGAAGACCCGCAAGTAGTCGACTTGATCCCCGTAATCGGGTCCCCACACGGCCTGCAGCAATTCCCGATGCGCCACAGCCTCATTGGCGTGCTGGGTGAGGTACCGCAGCAGGTCGAGTTCTTTGGGCGTAAGGTGCGCCGACTTCGATCCATTGGCAACCGTCCGGGCGGTAAAGTCGATTTCCAGTTGGCCGAAACGAATTCTGGCCGGCGACGATTGTGAAACCGGCAACCTTCTGAGGGCCGCGCGAATACGGGCCAATAGCTCCGGAGTGCTGAACGGCTTGGTGACAAAATCGTCGGCGCCCGCGTCCAGGGCTGCGACTTTGTCAGCCTCGGAGTTGCGGACCGTGAGCATGATGATCGCGATATTAGCGTTGGCGCGGATCTCTCTGCAGGCAGCCAACCCGCCCATCCCGGGCATGTTGATATCCAGCAGCACCAGCTCCGGACGGTATTCGCGCACCTTGTCAAGTGCTTCCTCACCGGTCTTGGCATCGTCCACTTCGTAACCGGCGCCGGTCAATGTCGTACGCATGATCCGCCGGATTTGAGGTTCGTTATCGACGACCAAAATCCGGCCCGCGCTCAACTTCGTTTCCCCTTATGATCGATGGGCAATGTCATGCGAAAAGTGGTCTCGCCGGGCCGGCTGGTCAACGTGAGATCTCCATGATGCGCTCGCGCGATCCTGTGGGCGATACTCAGGCCGAGCCCGGACCCGGGTATCTGGCGCTCCACGGAAGGGCTTCGGTAGAACCTCTCAAAAATACGGCTCTGCTCTTCGACGGGGATTGCGGGGCCATGATTGGTAATCTCTAAACTAACACCGTCATCGGCCTTCAGCACTTGCACTTTTATGGGCGTGTCCGGAGGTGAGTACTTGAGAGAATTATCGATAAGCTGTTTGATGGCCAGCTTCACCAAGCGCCGATCGAGTGCTACTGGAGGCAATGGATCTTGAGTGGCGATGGCAACTTGCCGATCGTCGATTCCGGCGCGCATCGAGGCAATTACTTCGCGAACGATCTGACCGGCGTCCGAGGGCTCGGACCGAATATCGATCTGGGCAATATCCAAGTGCGCCATGTCGGCGGCGTTATCGACGAGATCTTTCAGGTGGTCGGATTCTTCATCGGCGATTTTCAGAAGTTCGGTTCTGCTGGCAAGAGGCTGGTTCGGGTCCGCCAAGAGCGATGTTGTCGCGGCCTTGATCGACGTCAAGGGAGTCTTGAATTCATGCGCCATGGCGTCGATCAGAGTGGTTCGCAGGCGCTCGCTTTGACGCGCGGCTTCCACCTGATGTGAGAGATCTTGGGCCTTGGCCCGCTCCAGGCCGATGGCAATCAGAGTTGCGATGCCTTGCAGCACGGAATCGGGCATCTGTGCGCCCTGGATGCCCAGGCTGGCGATGGGCTGGGAGCCAAGCCGAACGGCCGTTATAACGCTATTTCGTTGGGGATCGGAAAAGGTTGTGCCATTCAAAGCCGTGTCATGGAGCCGATCGTGCAGACCCTCAAAATCGGAGGGACCGGCTCGATAGATTTCGCCGCTACGCCGGTCGTACAAAACCGCGGCGCTCAATCCGAAGATTTCCGTCAATTTCCGCACAAGCTGTTTTGGAAGGGGCGAGGCGCTATCGAGCAAGAGGATCGTACGGCTGAAGGTGTACAGCCGCTCGACGTCCTGCTGCCGTTCCACGGCATAGCGGGCCCTTTGCTTGGCTTGGTCCGAAAGCCGGCTGGCGATCAGCGATGTTGCCAGAAAGCTGAATAGCGCAATCCAATTTTGAGGGTCGGCGATGGTAAACGTGCCCACTGGCGGAAGAAAAAAGAAATTGAAGGCGAGCGTCGCGAGAATTGAGGACAAGCAGGCTTCGACGAATCCCCAGGTGCTGGCGACAATCAACACAAACAGCAGATAGGCAAACGCCACGGTTGTGGGATTGCCTGCGATAACTTTGTGCGCGACGAATGTAATGCCCGCTACGCCCGCGGCGGACAGCAGCAAGCGGAGTGCAAGTTGCCCCAATGCCCGCATGACCTCCGCTGACATTCTAGGTGATTCCCAGGCATGCGTGCCGGGCCTTCAGAACCACGACCGTGAAGGAGTGGTTTACCGGCCGAAGAACGCTTGCTCACGCGCGCGGTTCAATCTACCGGGTTGCGTGGGAATTTTATATAAGGCAAACGGACGCCCTGATCGAATACGCGATCGGCTCGCGCGGCCGATGGCGCTTCGAAACCAACCGCGCCGCCGGCGGTCGCGAAGTCGTCCTGCTCCACGCCGTCGCCGCTGACACCCAGGCCGCCCACCAGCACGCCGTTCTTGTACAACGGAAGACTGCCGGGAAAAAACACGATGCCGTTTTGATTCGGATTCGGCGTTTGCGAGCCTTGCGTGCATGGATTCAACGTGTCGAACTTGTACAGATTGAAGAACGGGCCAGGCGTTGCGTAATCGATTCCCGGAGGAAAGAAGGGCTGCGCGCCAAAACTGATGGTGCGATTGGTGACCGCGGTTTTCATAGGCACGCCCGGCAGATCGTCCGCTCTGCGATCCGGTCCGCTAAAGAAGACCACGTTGCGCGCCTTGGCCACCGCGACATCAATGCTGAAGATGGTTGCGTCGGGCATTCGATACAGGGCCAGCACCGCGCCATCCAGGTCCGCGACTGCAATTACGAACCGGGCGCGCGAGCCCAGCGGCAAGCGGATGACGGCCCGGGTCTGATTGCCGGTCGCCACGGTATTATCGACGATGCGGCGAACTTCATCGCGCGTCAGGCCTCCCGCGAGACCGTCCCGCGGGGCCACCAAATCGCCTTCGGGCGCTAGACCAGGACTGTCCACCGGGCCCATGCCCACTATAAAATCTCCGTCCGCGTATCCCTCCGACAGGCCGGAAGGACGCGTTGGGGGGCTCATAGAATTCTGGTCATTGACGAAGGGCAGTGCGATCCCATCAATAATGACAACGCCGGGGGCAGGTGGAAAAGGGACGAATCCATGACCGATGCCGAGTGAAAGTGTGGCGCCATAGATTGCGGCAAATTCAGCGACGTTCGGGGCCACGCCCGCCACGCCCACTCCGCCGACCAATCTTCCGTTCTTGAATAGCGGTACACCGCCTGGATTCACGGCATCGGGCTTGCTGTCGTTGAGGTCCGCTTTTCCGGTAAGGATGCCTTGCCCCGGTTGCGATCCATCGATCGAACGGGCCCGCGGCACCTCTTGGCCGGGAATGAAATCGGCATTAAACCCGCAGCCGCGATTGGTGTTTTCGATTCCGTACAGAGCGGCGTTACCGGTGAACATGATTCCCGGCGGAAAATGAATTCCGCTAATGTACCGAACGGTTCGTGACGAGAGCGGGGCCTGCCCGTTGCTGAAAAATGCCGCCGTGCGAGCCAGCGCCACGGCGACTTCATTGGTGTCAGCCTGCATGCTGAAGTTTGAAGTGGAGGTTACCGGCGTGCCGGACTTGTCGTAAACGGCGAGTATGTTTCCCTGGCGGTCGCTAACGGCCACTGCCAGCGGCACGTTCACGGATGCGGCCGCTTGCAGCACGATCATACGAACGTCGGCCACTGTCAGAGTTGGCGGCGGTGGGCTGGCGGCGGGATCGTCGTCGGCGGTTGTTCCCTTGGAACGAATCGAAAATAGCAAAATCACGCCGCTCAGCAAGGTCAATGTGGCGCCTGCGCGCCGGCCCGTGATTTTTTTGACTTGCTTCACAACTTCACCCGTTACGGCAGCAGCGAATTCAAACTTCTCAGGTCGCGCGCGAATTTGAACGCGTGGTATGCCGACTGATCTTTCAACTGCTCAAAGAGAGTATGGAGCGCGGCTTTGATCTGCGCCTCGTTTCCAAGATGCGCATTCTGGTTGTAGGCGATGAACAAGGAATCCATAACCATGGTAGCCTGCTCGGCTGAACCCTCGCCTTGTTGCGCGATAGATTCGGCGTCGCCGGCGATGCTTTTCATCAAGCGCAAAGTCATGGCTTGATCGAATTGCAATTGCACTCCAGCCAGCCTTTGCGCGATACGATCCGCCGTCTCGGCGGCGCTGGTGGCCTGCGATGCAACTTGCCTGCGGTCGGAATTCAGAGCAGTGACCAACGAATACACCCGGCCCATCTCGGATTCAAGCTGCTGCGCTGCGCCACGATCGGCTTCTTGAATGATCTTGCGGAACACCACGAAGCGCGCCAGATTCAAGGGTGGATTGCCGGGGCGGCGTCCAGGATATCCGCGGTCCTGCCGCCAGCTATCTTTCGCGGCCGTAAGACTGTGATGGCAAGAGAAGCACTCCAACTCCGCGTATTCCGGCCAAATGCCGCCCTGCGCTTCCCGCGCGACGCGCCTAAGCTGCTCGCGCAATTGCACGGCTTGACCGACGCCCAGGGTGCGTACGGCGAACCAGGGATCCTTTTCCACTTCCTTCCAATGCACGGGCATGACGGACATGAAGGAGCCCAACTCAAAATACAGATCGGGATGGCCGGCGGCGAGCATCTCATGATCCACAAACTTCTCGGGCGTGCCCAGATGACACGACAAACATTTTTCACTGCGCTTCACCAGATCGCGCGTGTTGTACATTCCGAGTTCGAGCGACTTTTCGTATTTCCAATCGCGGGCGGTGTGCGGACCCAGCCAAGCCGAGGCCGGCCCGTGACAGTTCTCGCAGCCAACGCCATCGGTGAGATCGAATGTGCGGGCGCGCTGCTCCAGTGGAACATCCAAGGCATGACAGGCCAGGCACTTCGGTGCGGTGTCCGGCTTGGGAAGTCCCAAAATCTTGGCCATGCGGGTTCCTAACGGATTGGTGAGCACCGTGTAGGCCTGGGCGTGTTTGTCGCGCACCACCCAGGTGCTGTATTCGTTCTGAAGCACGGACGTTTCCGTGCGATCCTGTACGCCACCGTGACATGCCGGCGAGCTGCACGATCCCGGTCCGGTATATTTCGGCGCTTGCGCCGGGTCCGCGGCCAGGATGGGATTGCCTGCCAGCGATCCAACAGCGATCGCAATCGTCAGCAGCGCACGAGCGCCGGATCGTTTACTATTCAAGTTTGAGCCGAAGCTATTTTCCATGAACACGCCGCTTATATCCTGTCAGGGTACCAGATGGGACAGACTGGAATTGGGGCGTCGTACTTCACCTATAATAGAACCTCACGCCACTATGCCGGGTGGAGGCCATGAAGCGAAGGGGCTAGTCTTTTGATTTTCGACGATCTCAGAGCCATTCAAAGTCGACACGGTTATCTGCCGCGCGAGCAGTTGGAGCTGCTTTCGAAGAAGACCGAGATTCCCCTGTACCACATCCACGGCGTTGCGGACTTCTTTCCACAGTTTCATTTGACGCCGCCTCCAAAAGTGAGAATGAAGGTCTGCTCCGATATGACTTGTCATCTGCGTGGCGCCGATGCGTTGCGAACCGGACTGAAGCAGCGCGTTCAAAGGATGAGCCAGGACGATGTTTCGGTCGACGAGGTTTCCTGCTTGGGCCAGTGCGACGGCGCTCCCGCGATATCCATCAACGACCACATTTACCGGGGCGTTACGGTGGCCCAGGCGGAGGCATTGATACTGACGGCACTGGGCGGCGGCCTGCATCACGCGCCGCCATCGCCGAAGATCGCGGGACTGGCTTCCGATCCCTATCGGGACTCCGAGCACTATGGCGCGCTGAAGCGCCTGATCCGCAAAGACGATTGGGAAGAAGAAGTGATCGCGGATTTGAAAGCGAGTGGTCTTCCCGGACTCGGCGGCGCGTTCTTCCCTACCGGATTGAAGTGGGAAGCTGTGCGCGCCGAGAAAGAACCTGAGAAATATGTCGTGTGCAATGCGGACGAGAGTGAGCCGGGCACGATCAAAGACAGGTTCATTCTGCAGAACCTTCCCAATCTCGTAATCGAGGGCATGATCCTGGCGGGCCTGGTGACGGGCGCGCAAAAAGGGTTTCTGTACATCCGCCACGAGTACGAAGAGCAGGAGCATATTCTTCGGAAAGAAATCGATCGGTGTTATGCGGCGGGTCTGCTGGGGGACTCGATCCTGGGAACGGAATATTCGTTCGATCTGGAAATTTTCGTCAGCCCCGGCGGCTACATTTGTGGAGAAGAGACCGCCTTGATCGAGGCCATCCAAGGCAACCGCGCGGAGCCGCGCAACAAACCGCCATTCCCGGTGATACACGGACTTTTTAACAAGCCCACCGCGCTGAACAACGTCGAGACTTTTGCCAACGTGCCGCAAATTCTGGTGAACGGCGTGGATTGGTACAAAGCGCAGGGGCAGTGCGGGACAGCGGGATTGAAGCTCGTGGGCGTCAGCGGCGATGTTCGCAATCCGGGAATTTTTGAAATTCCGATGGGGCTGCCCATGTCGGAAGTGATCTTCAATCTCGCGGGCGGTATGGTGGACGGCAAGGGATTGAAGGCATTCGCGCCCTCCGGTCCTTCATCTGGTTATCTGCCCGCGTCCAAAGTGGATGTGCGGGTGGATTTCAAGTCGCTCTCAGCCCCAGGGATCGACTCGATGATTGGCTCGGGCGCCATCGTGGTATGCGCCGAAGGCCGCTGCATGCTGGACATGGCGCTGAACGCGGTGAAGTTCTTCCGCAACGAGTCGTGCGGGAAATGCGTTCCTTGCCGGATGGGGACGCAGAAAATGGTTGATATCCTGACCAATTGGACGCACGGAAAAGGTACGAGCGCGGACATGGATTTGATCGCCGATCTCACCGCTGCATTGAAACTAACATCCATTTGCGGGCTCGGCCAGTTCGCCCACGCGCCGCTTACTTCCGTCCTGCTGCATTTCCGCGAAGAGGTTGAGGCGCACATCCGGGACAAGCGTTGTCCGGAGGGAGTTTGCCCGATGCGCGAAGAGAGGGTGTTGTGAGCGACGAACAGGTTGAATTAATAATCGATGGGAAGCCTAAGACGGTTCCCGAAGGGACCACCATATACGACGCGGCGTTCGAGCTGGGCATTCCGATTCCGACGCTCTGCCACCAGCCGAACGAAACACCGGTCGGTGTGTGCCGCGTCTGCGTGGTGGATGTGGGCGGACGGGTATTAGCGGCTTCCTGTGTGCGGACGGTCGATAAAAAAAATGACAACAGGAATGGCAAGCCGATGGTGGTCTCCACCAATTCGGAAAACGTGCGCAAGGCTCGCCGCACTTTGCTTGAATTGCTCATGTCCGACCACCCGAGTCCCTGCGCGCGGGAACGGAATACAGGCGATTGTGAGCTGGAAAGGATGGCCAGGGAAGAAGGAGCCGACAAGCCGCGTTTTCCAAGGCGCATCTCGCCGCGCGGGCAGGATAATTCGTCGCCGGCAATCGCTGTGGACCACGAAGCGTGCATTCTGTGCGACCGCTGCATTCGAGGCTGTGATGAAATCCAACATCACAACGTCCTGGGACGGCGGGGCAAAGGTTTCATGGCCGGTATCGCGTTCGATACCGCCATCCCGATGGGCGATTCTTCGTGCGTTTCCTGCGGCGAATGCATGGTCTCCTGCCCCACCGGCGCGTTGACGAACAAGAGCATCGTCAAAACCGTGCTGCCGGGCGATCCGGTGGACGAGAAAGAACTGCAGCAGCTTTCGTATTTCCAGCACGTCTCGGGAACTTTCCTGAAGCTCAATAAGAACGCCATCGTTCGGCGCCATTTCAAGAAGGGCGAAATCGTTTGCCGCGAAGGCGACTATGGCTCCACGGCCTTTTACATCGAGGAGGGGCAAGCCGATGTTTTCCTCTCTACACGGATGGCTCACGTTAAGACGCAGGGGGGCGCTACCGGTTTTCTAAGCAAATTGTCGAGCCATTTATTTGGCCGTCATGAGGAGCGCAGAGAGGAAGAAGGGGAACGGCACAGCATTCCGATCGATGGACCGGTGGACCTGCCCTACGACCGTCCGGTGGCGACGCTGCACGCCGGCGATTTGTTCGGCGAAATGACGTGCATGAGCCAGTATCCGCGTTCGGCCACGGTGCGCGCGGCCACCGATTGCGTGATGCTGGAGATGCTGCGCAACGTGCTGGATATCATGCAACGCAACAAGACGCTCAAAGCGCAGCTCGATGCGAATTATAAGAAGCGCGCCCTTGAAGATCATCTGCGCGGCGTTCCCATGTTCGCCTCGCTCACGCAGGAATTCATCGACCTGCTGCGGAATAAAGTGGAGCTGGTCCGCTACGCACAAGGGGCTGTCATCTGCCGGCAGGGTGACGTCGCGGACAGTTTTTATCTGGTGCGCCTGGGATTTGTGAAGATATCGGAACGGCACCCCGGTGGCGACCTGGTGCTGGCGTATCTCGGCCGCGGTGGATATTTCGGCGAGATTGGATTGTTGAGCGAGGGCCCCCGCACGGCTACTTGCACGGCGCTGGATCACGTCGAGCTGGTTCGCATCCACGCCGACGAATTTGGCCAAATGATGAAGCAGTTTCCGGAAGTGCGGCAGAGCCTGGAAACACTGGCCCGCGAGCGCACGGAGCAGAATCGTCAGCGCCTGGCGACGGCCACCAGCATGCCGCTGGACAATTTTCTCGCTCAGGGCTTGGTGGAAGCGCATAGCCTGCTGGTATTGGATTTGGAACGCTGCACTCGCTGCGACGCTTGCGTGCGGGCGTGTGCCGATGCCCATGACGGCGTGACGCGCCTGATCCGCGAAGGACAACGCTTCGACAAATATCTGGTGGCCACTTCCTGCCGGCACTGCCGCGATCCCCTCTGCATGGTCGGTTGCCCGGTTGGCGCCATCCGCCGCCGCAAATCGCTCGAGGTAATCATCGAGAATTGGTGCATCGGCTGCGGCTTGTGCGCCGAGAGTTGCCCGTACGGAAATATCAACCTGCACCCGTATAATGATTTCGAACCGGATCCCGAGGCGCCTGGGCGGCAAAAGGCCGTGGTGAAGCACAAAGCCACGTCCTGCGATCTGTGCATGGAACACAAGGAGCCCAGTTGCGTGTACGCTTGCCCGCACGATGCGGCGAAGCGCGTGGAGCCGAACGAATTTTTCAAGTGGCTGTCCGAGCCGGGACGGACGGAGGCGCCACACTAAGTGCGCGGCCGCAAGAATTCGATAGTGTATTGTCGTGGCGCGGGCCCCCGGCCTGCGGCGTCGAGACTCGTCTCGAGGCTTGGTTGCGCGAGATGCCGGTTCAAGAACAAGCGTCGAGACGAGCCTCGATGCCGCAAGCCAGGGACCCGCGCCACATCTGTACTCGGTAATCGCTATGCGCATTGACAGAACTCACAAGTCCTGGCTGTGGGTGACGCTCGCGCTTATGGTGTTGAGCGCCGCCGCATACATTCTTTTCTCCGTGCGCGGCGCCTACGGGCCGCGCGGAAGAACCGTCGCCGGGTTGGCTTTCGGCATCGCCGGTTATGGAATGATGCTCTTTGCGGGGCTGTTGGGCGCGCGAAAGCACTGGCCGATTTTGCGCATCGGCCGGACTCAATGGTGGATGCGCGGGCATCTTTGGCTGGGCACGCTGAGTCTGGCTCTTATTCTGTTCCATGGCGAATTTACTTTTCGGGGGCCGTTGACGGCGCTCCTGATGACCTTGTTGTTCATCGTGGTTGTTAGCGGCTGGGTTGGAGCGGCAATCCAACACTTTGTCCCGAAAATGATGACTACGCGAGTTCCCATGGAAACCATTTACGAGGAGATTCCGCACGTACGCGAACAGCTTCGCATGGAAGCCGATCGACTGGTGGAAACTATTTGTGGACCGCTCGATGGCGGGATTTCGGCGGAATTCGTGCTGCCGGGACAACCATCCGGATCGTCGACCGTGAGCACGCTGGTTGATATCGAGGTAACCGATCGCGCGCATTTCCGGGAAGTGTACCTGCGCAAGGTAAGGCCGTTCCTGGAAAATCCGGATAAGCCCGGCATGGAGCTTGCGAATCCTCAGCGGGCAATCGAGGTTTTTGAATCGCTGCGCAGACTATTGGTTGCGCCGGTGCATGGAATTTTGGACGACCTGCAAAACATCTGCGAGGAAGAGAACCAGTTACGCCGGCAGATTTGGATGTACCGTTTGCTGCACGGCTGGCTGCTGTTGCATGTCCCACTTTCCATTGCTCTGCTGGCGCTGGGAGCGATTCACATGGTGATGGCGTTGCGGTACTAGGAGACGAATGGCGGGACGAACGCGCACGACCAAGAAGCTGGCCCAGCGAATCAAGCTTGATTACTTCAAGACCCTGCACTGTATTCCACGTTGGCGCCGTATTCTGTCGGCCGCTCTCACGGCGGCGGGGTTAGTCTGGCTGGGTTGGCACGCGGTTTCCGGTAATCCAAAACCATATGATGCCGGCCCCGTAGGACATTCTCACGCGATGTTTTCGCAGAAATGCGGCACGTGCCACGTATCGGGATGGTTTCGGCGCGTAGCCACGGATCAGGCCTGTCTGGCATGCCACGATGGCCCCAAGCATCACGATGAACAGACTTTTGCGCCGGCGTGTTGGGATTGTCACGTGGAACATCGAGGCGCCCTGCGTCTGGCGAGCACCAGCACTGAGGCGTGTACCCAATGCCATGCGAATCTCGCCGCCAAGGACAAGAATTCTCCTCCGAAGTTCGCGGCCAATATCGGTGGATTTGACGGCGGCCATCCGGAATTTGCCGCTGTGCGGCAGGGACATGCCGACGACCCGGGAACGGTCGCGTTCAATCACTTGAAGCACCTCAAGAAGGAGCTTCGAGGTCCGCATGGAACGGTGGAACTGAAGTGCGTGGATTGTCATCGGCCGGCGGGTGCGAATGAGCCGTTACCGTTCGGCCAGGCACAGATCGCGCCTGGACATCGGCACGGCGAGCCTGAGTCATGCTCGTCCAGCGCCCCACCGGTGACCGGGACCGCTCCCACCACGTTGGTGCCCGCTTCGTTTTCCCCCACGCCGTTCACCGTGCCCGGCAGGGCGTATATGGCGCCGATAAATTACGAGGCACATTGTTTGGCTTGCCACCCGCTTCAATTCGACAAGCGCATCCCGGAGCCCGCGCCGCACAAAGAACCGAAATGTGTTTACGATTTCATGGACGGAAAACTGAGGGAACACATTGCAGCGCATCCTCGCGACATACAAATTCTGGACGAGCCGGACAAGCGCTTGCCTCCGCGTCCGGTTCCGCCCGCGCCCCGCAATGATAAGGAATGGGTCGCGCAAAAGCTGGCCAATGCTCAAATATTGATGTGGCGCAAGGCCTGCAAGGAATGCCACACATTGAATTGGCCGCAAGGCGAATCGTTGCCTGTGGTGGCGAAGGCCGCCATTCCCGTGCGCTGGTTGCAGCACGCGAACTTCGATCATCAGGCGCATCAAATGGTGACGTGCACGTCGTGCCATAGCAAAACCGAGAAGAGCGAGAAGACGTCGGATGTGCTGCTGCCGGGCATCCAGGTGTGCCGGCAGTGCCATCATTCAGGGTCGGAAGCGGCTGAAGCGCGCTGCTTCGAGTGCCACACTTACCACGACTGGCGTAAGGAAAATCGCGTCAACGGCAAATTCACGGTGCCGCAATTAATTAAGTAATTGGTGTATCCAACAGAGTCGCCCCCCGGCGATGCCAGTCGTCCCATTTCCGCTGGCGGTGATGGTTCCAAACCTGAATGGCAGGCCGGCACGCTCGGCATCTCGAATAGATCCGGCGATAGCGTTGCGCGAAGAGTAGATCGAATCGCCGCCAAACAGCTACGATAGTTCTCTATGCGCGTTGGCGTCATCGGTCTCGGATTCATGGGCAGCACCCACATCCAAGCTCTGCTGTCCATTCCCGGCGCCGAGCTGGCCGCGGTCTGCAGCCGCGATGAGGCCAAGCTCGCGGGCGACCTCACCGCGATTCAGGGAAACACCGGCCGTCCTGGAGCGAGGCTCAACTTCGCCAACGTCGCCAAATACCGCGAGATCCACCAGATCCTGGACGATCCCAGCCTCGACGCCATCGATATCTGCCTCCCCACTTACCAGCACGCCCCGGTCGCCATCGATGCCCTCCGCGCCGGCAAACATGTCCTCTTGGAAAAACCGATGGCTCTCGACTCGACATCCGCCAGGCAAATGATCGCCGAAGCCAGGAGCCATGACCGCGTGTTGATGGTGGCGCACGTCCTCCGTTTTTTTCCAATGTATGCCGCCCTGCGCGAGGTTCTCTCCTCCGGACGCGCCGGTGTCGCGCGATTGGCCACGTTCCAGCGGCGCTGCGCGGCGCCCACTTGGAGCGGATGGCTAGGCAATCCCCAACAAAGCGGCGGCGGTGTACTCGATCTCCTCATCCACGATGTCGACATGTGCCTGCACCTATTCGGCGGACCAGAGACCGTTTCGGCCACCGGTCACGAAGCGCCGGCATCGGGAGTTGATGTCATCACCGCGCAGTTGCATTACCCGGGTAATCGAACCGCGATCGTAACCGGCGGCTGGCACCATCCCAAGTCGTATCCTTTTTCGATGGAATACACGGTGGTCGCCGATGGCGGAACAGTGGATTACAGCTCTGCCGGCCGCCCGCCGGCGCTCTACCGCGCAAACGGAGAAATGGAACTGCTTCCCCTGCCGGACGTCGACGGTTACCGCGCCGAGATCGAATATTTTCTCGACTGTTGCCGGCATAACCGGCCGCCCGAGTTTTGTCCGCCGGAGGAGTCGGCCGGCGCCGTCGCTCTAACGCGCTGCCTGCTCGAAGCGCGAAACAGAAATGGAGAGAAGATTCGATGCAATCTCTGAAAGAACGCGAAACAGGTGTTATGTTCTGGGCCGGAAGGGACACCCTGGCGGAAATTTGCTCGTTGGGAGTGCGCTGCGGGCAATTAGGCATTCCCGGCGATCTGCCGCTGGACGAATCGGTGGCCGCGAAATGGAAGGCGGAAATCGACGCGGCGAAGTTCACCGTCGTCACCGTGGTTGCGTCCTACAACGGCGAGAACTACGCCGATATCCCCACCGTCCAACGCACCGTTGGATTCATTCCCCGTGCCACGCGTGACGAGCGCGAAGAGCGTACCCGCAAGATCAGCGACTTTGCGGCAGCCCTCGGGGTGGGTGGCATCGCCTGTCATATCGGTTTTGTTCCGGAAGACACCACCCACCCCGATTACGTCGCGGTCCGTGAAATGGTGCGCCGTATCGCCGATCACGCCGCGCGCCACGGCCAAACCTTCGCCCTCGAAACCGGACAGGAGCCCGCGCATGTCCTGCAACGATTCCTGAAGGACGTCAATCGTCCCAATCTGGGAATCAATTTCGATCCGGCGAACATGATCCTGTACGGAACGGGCGACCCTATCGAAGCCCTCCAGGTCCTGGGCCCGCACGTGCTCTCAGTGCACGCCAAAGATGGCGATTGGCCCCCTGCCGGCCAACCGGGCGCTCTCGGTACGGAGCGTCCACTGGGGCAAGGTTCCGTAGGCATCCCACGCTTCCTCGGCACACTCCAACAAATCGGGTTCCGAGGCCCGCTCAACATCGAGCGCGAGGCGGAGAATCAACAGGAGCGCATCGCCGACATTCGCGCCGCGGTGGCGTTCCTAAACGTGAACCCACGCGCGTAAGCAAGTGCTCCCCAGCAGAACCACGCGCGTCAGCGAGTGCTCTCCAGCAGAACCACGCGCGTAAGCAAGTGCTCCCTCGGGACCACGCGCGTCAGCAAGTGCTCCCCAGCAGAACCAAGCGCGTAAGCAAGTGCCCCCTCGGGACCACGCCCGTCAGCAAGTGCCCTCCAAGGGGGTGAATAATTTGATTTGACAAAGCAAACTACTTGAGATAGCCTTGTTCCAATGCCGGACCAAGTGGCTCAACTCATGTCCTTGTATCCGCGCATCTACTTTGCGTGCCACACCCGGCACGTCGCCGATCCGAAGCGCAACCGCATTCTCAGCTCCCACCAAGCCAGCGTTCTCGACCATCTGGACGATATTGAATCCACCGGATTGCTGACGCTGGCGGCACACATGGGTGTAACAGCTTCCACCATGTCCCTGACGATCGACCGCCTGGCGCGCAACGGCTATGTCATTCGAGAACGCGATCCCCAGGACGGCAGGCGCGTGGGCCTTCGTCTGACCAAGGCCGGAGTCCGCATCAAATCCGAAAAGTCGGTGCTCGATCCCGTCCGGGTTCGAGCGGTTCTCGACCAACTAACAACCGAAGAACGCCGCCAGGCGATTCACGGCCTCTCTCTCCTGGCTCAAGCCTCAAGCCGAGCGATGCAGAAAAAGGCCGGGAGAAAAACCACAACTCTCAGGAGTCACGCATGAAATGGGTTTTGATTGTGCTCGCTTTCCTGATGCTCTTAGTCGCGGTGATCGCCGTTACCGGAATGTTGCTGCCAAAGCGCCACGTCGCAACGCGCTCGTCGCGATTCAAACAGCCGCCCCAGGCCATTTGGGAAGCCATCACCGGCCCTCCCGATTGGCGCTCGGACATCCGCGGCTTCGAAAATCTTCCCCCGCGAAATGGCCGCAGATCCTGGGCCGAAACCGATAAACATGGCCAGATCATCGCCTACGAAAGCCTCGAAGAAATCCCGCAATCGCGTTTAGTAACTCGCATTGCCACTGAGAAACTACCCTTCGGTGGCACTTGGACGCGGGAAATCAAGCCCCTTGCCGATGGCTGCGAGTTGACCATCACAGAGGCCGGCGAAATCTACAATCCGATCTTCCGTTTCATGGCCCGTTTCATTTTCGGCTATAGCGGCAGCATCGAAACGTACCTCAAAGCGTTGCACCAAAAATTCGGCGAGACGGGGGCGTGAATGGGACAAGAACTCAAGTGCAGAGTCGAATTCGGCCAACAATCTTCAGAAGGCAAAGCGTTACTGGAATCCACGGAGATCCTTTTCCGCGGCGGATTCCGCCTGAAAATCGCATTCCAAGGAATCGAAACGATGGAGGCCTCGGGCGGCCTGCTGAAGATCAAGTTTCCAGAAGGCCTGGCAGTGTTTCATCTGGGCGAAAAAGCCGAGAAGTGGGCGGACCGCATCCGGAATCCACCCAGCCGCCTCGACAAACTGGGAGTGAAGCCGGAAACCAAAGTACAACTCATCGGCAAACATGACGAGGATTTCCGGCGGGAGCTTACCAAGCGCGGCGCGGTTCTAGTCAAATCCAAGCCCGGCCTGGCATTCCTGTCAGTCCAGCAAAAAGACGACCTGGTCGAGCTTGCCTACCTGACGGACAGCCCGGTATGGATCGTGTACCCCAAAGGTCTAAAGAGCATCACCGAAAACGACGTGATAGCCGCCGGCCGCGCCGCGGGTTTCTCAGACATCAAAGTTTGCGCATTCTCGCCGACCCATACGGCTCTAAAATTCAAACCCCGCACCCGCTAAGAACCGCCCGCGTCAGCCCGCGCGCGTCAGCAAGCGGCAGCCCCGATCAGCCCGCGCGCGTCAGCAAGCGGCAACTCCGATCAGAACCGCACGCGTCAGCAAGCGGCAGCCCCGATCAGAACCGCGCGCGTCAGCAAGCGGCAGCTCCGATCAGAACCGCGCGCGTCAGCAAGCGGCAGCCCCTCAGTCCCCCTTCGGATAACTTCCCAGCACCCGGTAAAAATCCGCAAGCTCCCCCAGATGTCGAAGCGCGTTTTGAACCCTGACCTCGTCCTCCCTGCCGATAAAATCCAGATAAAACAAATACTCCCACGGCTTACCACGCAGCGGCCGCGATTCGATCTTGGTCATATTCAAATCCCGCAGCGCAAACGCGCTCAGAGCACGGAACAGCGCGCCCGGCGTGTTTCGCGTCGTAAAAACCAGCGACGTCTTCCAAACCTTAGGCGCTTGCTCCGGCGCCAGCGTCCTCTTCGGCGCGATCAATAACACAAACCGCGTATAGTTCCGCCGGTCATCCTCGATGGATCGCTTTAGAATGTGCCCGCCATACATCCCAGCCGCCGCGGCCGAGCCGATCGCCGCCGCGTCCGGCGCTTTCTCATCCATCACCATCTTCACGCTGCCCGCCGTATCGTAGAACGTTGTCCGCTCGATCTTGGGATTGCTTGCGAAAAATTTCAAGCATTGGTTCAGCGCAACCGGGTGCGAGTAGACCTTACGAATATCTCTCAACCGAACGCCCGGAGGTGCGATCAGGTTATGCACGATTCGCACGTTGGTTTCACCGCCTATCCGAACGTCGTAGTTCAGCAGATGATCGTAGTTCTCGTGCACCGAACCTGCCAGTGTGTTCTCCACGGGAATTACGGCAGCGTCGATCTTACCCCGGATCAGCGCCTGGAAAACTTCCTCGAACCGACCCAAAGGAACTACTTCCGCCTTGTCTCCCAGCAACTGCGTGGCAGCCTCCTGACTGAAGGCGCCCAGCGCACCCTGAAAACCGGTCCGCAGCTTTTTCATTTAGTTTTGCGAACGCCCGGCTTTCTTTTCGGTTCACTCGCGCTAGCGCTCTTGCCCCCGTCCCAGCGTTGCGCGTCTTCCGCCGGCACGCCCAGCAGATCCAACACGCGATCCACGCTGTGATCCACGATGTCCAGCACGCTTTGAGGCTTGTGGTAAAAACCCGGGACCGGAGGAAGAATAATGGCGCCCATCTCGGTGAGCGCCAGCATGCTTCGCAGATGTCCCAAATGCAGCGGCGTCTCCCGTACCATCAGTATCAGCTTACGGCGCTCCTTCAGGCACACGTCCGCCGCGCGGATCAGAAGATTCGAGCTGAGTCCGGCGGCGATCGCCGACATACTGTGCACCGAACAGGGCGCAATCGCCATCCCGCCGGTCGGAAACGAACCACTGGCCAATCGGCTTCCAATATCTTCCATCGAATACACGAAATCGGCCAGGGCTCTAAACTCCTGCGCGCTACGTCCATCTTCGAGAAACGCGGTTCGTTCAGCCGACCGCGTGAGGATCAGGTGCAGCTCTACCTCCGGCCGGCGCCGCAGCTTCTCCATCAACCGGTAGCCGTAAATAGAGCCGCTGGCCCCCGAGATTCCGATTATAAACCGCAAAAAACCTCCCTCCGGCAATCTTCGTTCTGAAAACAGAACAAAAGTGAGTTTACGTCCTTGCATCCGCGCCCCGTCCACCGCTATAATTCGAACCTGTACAACCAGTTGGGTGACTGGTTCCGACTCATCGACATACTTGGCCGCTCACGGGGCGTGCTGGAAAAGCATCATATCATGGAGGAAGCTGGACAGAGGCTTAGGCGTATAAGAGAACGGCTGGGCATGCGCGTTCGCGACGTCGAGTTGGAAAGCCAAAAGATCGCCGATAAGCATCGAAACGACGAATTCACGATATTCATTAATCGCCTTTCTGAAATCGAAAACCGAGGCCTGGTACCCAGCATTTACAAGCTGTACACTCTTTGCACGGTCTATCGGCTCGATTTCCAAGAGGTTCTGGAATGGTATGGGGTTTCGATGGCCAAGCTCCCGGCCGACTCCGCCGCCATCGAAGTTCCCAACACGCATCTCTTGAATTTTAAGAGCAACGCGCACGGGGAGGCATTGGTTCCGCTGGCGCTGGACCCCGGTCTCGACATGCGCCGAACCTCGTATCTCAGCCGCATGATTCAGCGCTGGGGAAAGATTCCGCTGCTCCTCCTGGATCAGTTGGACTTGAAGGACCGGCGCTACGCCTTTCTTGGCGCCAACGACTGGTTCATGTTTCCCTTGCTGCAGCCAGGATCGTTATTGGTTATCGACGACACGCAACGCAAGATATCGAATGGAGGCTGGGACAACGAATTCGATCGGCCCATCTACTTCTTGGAACATCGCGATGGTCACGCCTGCGGATGGTGCAGCCTTCAGGACGGGCAACTTCTCCTCTTGCCGCATCCCGCCTCCAGGTGCAATCCGAAAATCTATGAATATCCGCGCGACATCGATGTCATCGGTCGAGTGGTTGGAGTGGCAATGATTCTGAATCAGGGTCGCCGGCGCCAGACGCATTCCTGAGGACCTTCAATATCGCTCGCAGATCGCTCAGATAAAGCTTCTTTTCAACATCCTTCGCCGAGCTCGGGAGCAAGTTGCGGTAAGGCTCCAGCTTTTCCCAGGTCTTCAGAATTGTTCTCCGATCCTCATCTTGCGCGGAAAGATACAGCTCTAGATCCGCTTTCTGCCCTTCGATGTTGAATGAAAGCCATTCCGCAAAAGCCTCGCGATGGCTCTTCTTGAGAGCTTTAGAAGCCTCCATGCTTCCGAAAACGAGAGCGAGCCCATGGTGCTCGTATCGCCCGCTGTTAAGATTGCGCAGTGAGGATAAGAAAACCAGCCGCCCAAAAACCGAGGGGATTTGAGACAGGGTGTTGCGCCAAAGGTCAGACGCCGGTTTCCGGTCCAGGGGAGCGTTGTTTCTTTCCCAAGGCATCAAATCGGATCATACACCGAATCGGAGCCGGAAGGAAAGGGGTAAGTTGACCAGAGGTAAGTTGACTGAGGTCCGGTTTCAGAAAAGGTCCCAGTGGTTCACCTTACGTGGCTTCCCGCCCCAATACCGTGTTTGAGTTCGAACTCGATTTTCAAACACAGAGGCAATGACCCCCCATTATAAGGAAACTGGCTGCTCGCTGGGCTGACGCTGGCGTTAGCTGCGACGGTTTCCCGCTGACTTACCGGTGCCCCTATTTTCGGAATTTGTCTGAACTCCGGATCAACGCGATAAGACTATCCCATCTCAACACAAATTTATATCGGCTAATACGATTGTATTTTTCGGATATCAAAGTATGCATCGGCGCCTCCCGAACGTACGATTTTATTGATTCTCGAAAACATCGACAATTCGGATCATTCACCGAATCGGAGCCGGAAAGAAGGGGCAAGTTGACCGAAGAGTGTTTTCGTTGCATGCCGATTCACTCCATGTTCTGGCTTCAGAAAACGTACAAGTGTTTTGGTTTACATGGCTTTTCGGTCGTTATCCTGTGTTGGAGTTGAATTCGATTTTCAACCACATAAATAACACAGGATATGATTCCCATGATAAAGAAATTCGTACTGCTCGCGGGGCTGACCCTCGCATTCGTAATGACGGTTTCCGCCGACCTACCCTTCCCCCCCTGCCTGCCGACTTGTGATCACAGCTTGAAGCGATAAGAATTGCCTATCCGGCTCAGGGAGCCAGATGCTAAGATTGTGTTTCGGATATCAAATCATGCAGCGGCTCCCTACCGAACAAGTCGTCTTGCTGATTCTCCAAGACTTGATTTTGGTGGCCCTTGTTTTTCGCGTATTGTCGACGGACTTGTTTCGGAGGTATCCAAGCTTCTTTGGCTACTTGCTCATAGCTTCTTTGCAGGACTTGATATGGCCGTTTCTTCCCTTTTACAGCGTCGGCTATCGCTACTTCTGGCTGGTAACCCAGGCTCTGCTCACCTGTTTCTGTGCCCTCGTTGTTTTGGAGTTGTACACGTTGGTGCTCCGGGATCTGAAAGGAATTGCAAGTACTTCCAGGCGCTACCTGAGGATTTGCCTAGGTGTTGCGATTTTTGGATCTCTGCTCCTTCTGCTGCTGGAGAGGACTCCGCATGGTGTCTTCAACACTTTCATGGTCATCGATCGCGCCCTCAATACCAGTCTGTTGATTTTCGTGCTTCTATTAACCACTTTCCTCGTGTACTACCCTATCCCTATTAATCGCAATCTAGTCGTTTATTCTATCGGATACGCGATTTACTTCACGGCCAAGGCGAGTAGTCTTTTATTTTTGAATATCCACCAAACCTGGTATCGTCAATTCAGCATGGTCGTGGTTACTGCGTCCACGGTCGCCATGTTGTTTTGGCTTTTAGGATTGACCCGCCAAGGCGAGGAAAACAAGCTGATTATTGGACATCAATGGAATCCGGAAGACCACGAACAGATGCTCGCCCGGCTGAAAGCGATCAATGACAGTCTCCTCGGCGGCGGCAATTCCAAAGACCGGAAGGGTTGACTCGCGCGTATGCATCTCTGATGCCCGCGCTGAACCGCGCGCGTCAGAAGCTGTGAAAAAATCGCAAACCAATTACCGCTGCTAACCGCTTTCCTGCTCTACCTCCCTGTCTTTGCAATCGCAACCTAGCCGTTTATCGATTGGGTTCGCCGTTTACTTCATGGCCAAGACGAACGGTCTTTGGGGCCTGAATATCAGCTATATACCTGGGCTGGGCGGTTTCAGCGCGGCCGATAGCCGCCGCCTTCACCGTGGCTAGGCTTGCGGCATTAAGCCGCTCGGCCAGGAGAAAAGGCTGGTTTTTGAACATCACTGGTTTTTGGACATCATTTGGACGCGAGCAGGCCAGGAACGGTTGCTCGCACGGCTAAAAGCACTCAATGCCGGCCTCCTTGGCGGCGGCAGAGCGTAAAAATGTGCTCTAGGTTTCCAATATATCTTGATGGTACCAGGAACATATTGCTATGGGTCGATTGATTTCTCTAGACTAAATCGATATACTGATTTAACTCCAAGGAGGAGGAAGTATGGTTGGTTTGACAATCCTTGTCACGGTGATCGCTTTGACGGCGGTATTGATCGTTTTGTTCCGCCGGCTAGCGTCGCGTCTCAACGCGCAAGATTGCAGCCTTGAATGGCTGGAGAACTTCTCAACCGCCAACTATGTTCCAATACACCGCTTGTTCAATGAGCAAGACTTCCGGTTTCTTGCAACCCAACCGGGTTACCAGCCTGACATCGCCCGGCAATTGCGAGCCGACCGCCGCGAGATAGTGGCCGCTTACCTTCAATGGTTGACTCGTGATTTCAATCAATTGCTGGCCATCGCCAAAATGATGCTGGTCCACTCCAATGAGGATCGGCCAGGCTTTGGCGGCGCCTTGTTGTGGCAGCAGATCACCTTCTACTATGCGGTCACCTCCCTGCGTTGCCGCCTGGCTCTGGCGCCGATGGGGTGGACTGTCCCGGACATTCGCAAGCTGATCCAGCCGATCGAGAGCATGCTTAGCCAGTTACAGCGACCGGCTGCTCAGACCAATGATGCCGCTTAGCCGCAGATTCGCTTCAGCATCTCTTTGGCCGCCTTCAACGGCACAAACTGCTTCTCGGCGTCCTTGAATTCGCGCGTGTGTACGCATCGCCGCGCTCCCCGGTGTTCTATCGGGTAACGCAGATGCAGCATCTCGTGAAAGAGTACGTACTCCACCGCCACTCGCGGGACCCTGGCGTCGTCGAACAGCTTGCTTATGATGATGGCGTTGTGCGATGGATCGTAGTGACCCAGCATCAAACGCGAAGCCTTGCGGCTCCAACCGAGCAATGGACGAGCCATCAACCCGTGAAAATATCGTACGTTCAAATCCTCAAAAAGTTGTTCCAGATCGAAAAAGCTGCCTTTCGGTCCGGAAACAAATTTGCGCCCGCGTGTTTGCTTTACCAATTGCAAGCAGCGCCGCATCTCCTTACGGTTGAGATAGCGCCGGTATCGCTCGACGTACGTGCGCGGCGAAGGGCGGCGAAGCAGTTTCGACAGCAAGATGTGCGCCAGCGCCTCCAGGATCGGCGCCGGCGACCCCTCCAGGACGTCCGTGACGCGGACCCCCAAACCGCTCTCGTCCCACCGTATAAAGCTATTCGCATTGGCGAACTTGCAAAACTCCACTCGCACCGCCGGCGCCGGCGTGCGGGGCTTCAGTTCTCGAAACACTCGCGCGAAGAGTTCTTCGGGAGTCTCGAAAAATATGGCGCTTTGCAACTGCACGTCACCAGAATACATCGCTCTCTTGTGGGGCGGGCAATCCTGTCCGCAGCCGGCTTTAGCCGGCGGCTCGTTACCTACTGAGAGGCATTGCGCACGCGGTTGGCAACAATAATCACCTGCATGTCCGTGGCCAGCCGGACAATCTGCTGCACCAGGTTCCTGCGAGGCAGCGCCGGCCATTTGCTCCGCTGCGGGCGCGACACGAATAGGTGCGTGACGCCATTCAAATGCGCGAATTCCACCAGAGTCTTTGCGGCTTCCCCGCCCTGCAATACTCGCGTCTCAATGTGAAGATTGCGGGCGAAGTTCAAATGGCGCTCCACTGCTTCTTGTTCAGGCGGCTTGGAATCGGCCGGACCGTTATCCCGGACGATCGCGACAGCGAAACAATCCGCATGCAAGTAGTCGGCGACGCGCTTTCCGCGGCGAATCAACATCGCGGTCGATGGGTCGCTGGTTACATGAATCAGGATTCGCTCCGTCGTCTGAGCCTTGGCCTGCCGGTTCGTATCGGGATCGGTGTCGAGAAAGCCGGGCGAATCGTAATCCACTTGACGGATCTCGACCTCATGCGCCGTCTGCCGCAGCGCCAGTTCCCGCAACGCCACCAGCGTGGATTCCTGAAAGAAATGCTCCACCGCCTTCTGTGCCTTCTCAGGCGAATAGACCACGCCGCGAGCCAGGCGGTTGAGCAACGCGCGAGGCGTCAAATCCACCATTACCACTTGGTCTGCCTGCTGCATCACCCAGTCCGGAATCGTCTCCCGCACTCGCACGCCGGTGATTTGCCACACCTGATCGTTCAAACTTTCCAGATGCTGGATGTTCATCGTGGTCAGGATATCGATACCGGCTTCGAGCAACAGTTGCACATCCTGCCATCGCTTCGTACACTCCGCGCCCGGCACGTTCGTGTGCGGAAATTCATCCACCACACATACTTCCGGGTGCCGGCTCAGTATGGCCTCCGTATCCATCTCTTCAAAGACCGTGCCGCGGTACTCTGCCTTGCGGCGCGGGATTATTTCCAGCCCTTCGGTTTTCAGGATCGTATCTTTCCGGCCGTGCGGTTCAAAGTATCCGATCACGACGTCCCGTCCCTGATGCTTCATCTCGTGCGCTTCCTCAAGCATCTGGTAGGTCTTGCCGACACCAGCGGCGTAGCCGAGATAAATCCTGAGTTTTCCGGGTGGATGGCGATCTGCCATGGTTTAGTCTGCCATGGTTTACTCTGGCATGGCCTAGTGCGGGAAGACCCTCACGTCGATGTCGTTGGCGCTGCGGATCAACCGGTCCAGTGGAGTGCCTCCCAGGCTGTGCCACCATCTCGGACGCGCGCTGTGACCGGCGAAAATCTGCGTGATTCCCCGTTCGCGAGCCAGCGTCATGATGGCGTCGACCGGATCCTCCCCCTCCAGAATTTCGACATGCGCCTGGGCGGCGCGAGCGATCGCGAGATTGCGGTCCAGCGCGGCTTGATCCTCCGCCGAAAGTTCCGGCTGGAGCACATAAGCCACCGTTAAGTCCCCGTGAAACCGGTCCGCGTTCCGGCGGCCGCTCTCAATCATCGCGGCGGCGTTCGCGCGCGGCGTGACGCACACCAGTATCCGCTCCTGGGCGCCGAAAGTCTGGGTGATTCCATTGCGCTGCAGGTACGCCTCCAATTGCCGGTCCACCACATCGGCCGCCAGCAGCAGCGCAATCTCGCGCAGCTCGGACAACTTTTGCGCCTCGCTGGAAACACCCGCGCCGGCATCCCGTTCGGCCGCGCGCGTGATGCACAATTCGGGTGGCGCATCGACTATCGCGATTTCATCGGCTGAGTTCAGGAATTTTCGAGAAACCGTCTGCGATACCTTCTTGCCCGTGATCCGTTCCACGCGCTCGCGCAATTCATCGATGTATTGGATATTGACCGACGTGATGACGGAGATTCCCGCCTCCAGGAGCTCCTCCACGTCTTGCCAGCGATATCGATTCTTGCAGCCGTCAGGATTGTCGTAGGCCAGACCATCCACCAGGCAAACGCCGGGATGACGTTTCAGAATTACGGGCAAGTCCATCACCTGCGTGTTGTCGACGGTTTTCAGCGGGACCACTTCGAGCGTGCTGAGCAGGGACTCCACTTCGGCTGAGGTCTTCAATTGCGTGGCGCCCACCACAACATCCTGGCCGCGCTCCCGCCGCCGGCGGCCCTCGTCCAACATGCGAAATGATTTTCCAACGCCGGAAGCGTATCCCAGAAAGACTTTCAGCTTGCCGCGCCGCTCATAAGCCTCTTCCGCCTGCGCCTGCTGGAGCAATTCTTCGGGCGTGCGGCGGCGTGCAGCGGTGGGCATGATCTTTCCTCATTCCATTATTCACTCAATCGCCAGTGGAGTTTCCACGCGCCAGCTTACTGAGTCGACTCCGGCTTCGAGCGCGATGTGCCCCACCAGTTGTTCCACTATCGCATCGTTGCGGGCCGGCGTTTTCAGTTCGGCGGTCACTCGCATGCGATCCGCGGGCTCCAGGAGCTGGCTGGTCAGGGACGTGATTGCCAATTGATTGCTCTTGGTGGCGGCCAGCAACAGCGCGCGCAAGTGCGCATCGTATTTCGACCCGCAAGTTAGATCCAACTGATAGTGTGTCTCCAGCGACTTCTGCTCCGGTCCCCATCTGTAGGCGAGCGGCCGAAAAAGGAGGTTCGTCAGCACCACGGCAACAGCTACCGCGCCGGAGTACTGCGGATAACCGATTCCAGCCAACGCACCGATCGCGGACGAGCACCAGACCGTTGCGGCGGTGTTCATCCCATGCACCGTGCCCCCTTCCTTGAAAATAACTCCGGCCCCCAGGAAACCAACGCCGGAAACGATTTGGCCGATTATGCGGGCGGCTTCTCCGCCTCCGCCCAACGAGATGCCGATCATGGCGAATACCGATGCAGCGGTTGCCACCAGCGCGTTGGTTCGGGTGCCGGCCATGCGGTGGTGCCATTCCCGCTCCACCCCCACGGCCGCGCCTAGAATCAGGGCGAGCACCAGGCGGATGACAAATGTGCCTAGGTCCATATTGTGCATCGACTGTATTATAGGCACGTTGACGAACAGCACCGGGAAGCGGCCCT
>CATPCJ010000007.1 GCA_955652915.1 uncultured Bryobacteraceae bacterium | reverse complement strand
CGCTTCGGGAGCGCTGTACACCAAAGTGCCGATGGCCTTCCAGCCGTACGAATAGGCGATGGAGAGTTTCAACATGTCCGGCCGCATCCTGCCGCGTATGCCCGAAACGCTCACGCGGTCGACACCGGTGTCCTTCAAATGGATGCTGGTGAAATCGGCGACGCAATCGGGCGTAATGTAATTTTGAGGATCGCCCAGCTCGTATAGAAGCTGTTCCTTAATGACATCGGAGGTGACGCGGCCGCCGGTGCCTGGATGCTTGGTGATGGTGAAACTGCCGTCCGGATTGGCTTCGATAATCGGGTAGCCGATATTGGCGAGGTCCGGAATAGTCCGCCAATCCACTTGGCAGTTTCCACCGGTACACTGCGCTCCGCATTCGACGATGTGACCGGCGATGGCGCCCGCGGCGAGCTTATCGAATTCGTCTTCCTTCCATCCGAAGCGGTGAACCATGGGAGCGAGCGAAAGGGCCGTGTCGGTGGAACGGCCGGCGATTACGACATCGGCGCCGGTGGCCAATGCTTCGGCCAATGGAAAAGCTCCGATATAGGCGTTAGCGCTGAGGACACGATCGCGAATCGAGCTGAGCGATTCGCCTGTGTCCATGTTTTTCATGTGGTGGCCTGCGCCTAGAAAATCGTCCAGACGGGCAAAAACGTCGTCGCCCAGCACCACCGCAACCTTGAGCGACGGCGCGACACGGCGGACTTCGCGCGCGCAAGCGACTGGGTTTACGCCGCCCGCGTTGGCAACCACTTTGACGTTGCGCTCTTTCAGTAGACGTTCGATTCTCGCGAGCAATGGCGGAAAATCGCGGGCGTAGCCAAGCTTCGGATCGGCCTCCTTCTGCTTCTGAAGAATCGACATGGTGATCTCGGCCAGGTAGTCGAGCACCAGGAAGTCGATGGGGCCCTGCTCCACTAATCGTACGGGCGCTTCCAGCCAATCGCCCCAGAAGCCTTGACCATTTGCGATGCGGATCATTTCACTCGTTTCTTGTTTTTTCGGTTTACAGTACTTCGAGAGCCAGATGTTCTCGATGGTGGTGCGCACATGCGGCCTCGAGCGCAAAGGTGAGAATGCGGCGAGTTTCCAGCGGGTCGATTAGAGCGTCCATGTGGCCGCGGGCGGCGGCGAACCGCGAATCCAACCAGCGTTCATAGTCGGCGCGCGTTTTCTGAATGCGTTCGTTCAATTCGTCCGGGACCGGCTGGCCGGCGGCTTTGAATTTTTCAAGCTCCGGCCCATGTACGGCTTGAACGGCGGAGTCGCCTTCCATAACGCCGATCCTCGCCGTGGGCCAGCCGAAAGTGAAATTCGGATCGAAGCCTTGGCCGGCCATCGCGTAATATCCGGCGCCGCTGGCATGGTTCAGCGTCAGGACAATTTTGGGAACCGTGGAACACGCCATCGTTTCCACCATCTCCGCGCCGGCCCGAATAATTCCCTCTCGCTCGGCATCGAGGCCGACCATAAATCCCGACACATCCTGGAAATAAATCAGCGGGACGCTGTTGCGCTCGGCGTTTTCGACGAAGTACGCCACCTTGCGCGCGGACTCCGTGTACACGATGCCGCCGATACGAGCGCCGCTCTTCGTTTTGAGGAACCCGCGGCGGTTTGCGATGAGCGCCACCGGACGGCCCGCGAGTTTGGCTTCGGCACAGAGCAATTCCGGCGCGTGATCCGGTTGAAATTCGAGATAGTCGTCGCCATCGAAAACACGCTCGATCGCGTCCTCGATGTTATACGGCAGACGGTGATCGGACGGCATCAGCTCGTACAAGCCCTCGGCTGGTTTTGGCGGCGGGGTACCCTTCGGCGCCGCAGCGGGCGCAGGGAACGCACGAAACTTTTGGCGGATCATTTCGAGACAAGACTCGTCATCCTTGGCCATGAAGTGCGCGACGCCACTGGCCGACGTATGCATGCGCGCTCCGCCCAGGGATTCGGCATCCACCACTTGTCCCACCGCGCCTTTCACCAGATTCGGGCCGCCCAATCCCATGAAGCTGGTGCCTTCCACCATGATGATGACGTCGCTCAGAGCGGGCAGATACGCGCCGCCCGCGATGCATGGTCCCATCACGGCGGCGATCTGCGGGACGCGCAGTTTGCGGCGCATCAGCGAGTTGTAATAGAAGATGCGGGCCGCGCCGTATTGGCCGGGAAAGATGCCGTCCTGCAGCGGAAGATTGACGCCGGCGGAATCCACCAGGTACACGATGGGGAGCCGGTTGCGCATCGCGATTTCCTGCGCGCGAAGAATCTTGGTGATCGTCTCCGGCCACCACGCGCCGGCTTTCACGGTGGCGTCGTTGGCGACAATTACCGCGGGCCGGCCTTCTATTTTTCCGAGACCGGTGACGACGCCCGCCGCCGGTGCCTGGCCTTCATATTTGTCGTGAGCGATGAGCAGGCCAATTTCGAGAAAGATCGACCCATGATCGATGAGAGCGGCGATGCGCTCGCGGGCCGTGAGCTTTCGGTCGCGATGTTGCTTGTCGATTTTCTTGGGTCCACCACCCAGGCGAAGACGTTCTTCAAGTTCCTGAAGATTCTCCACGAGTTGTTTCATGTGACCGGTGGCGATGGAGGGCACGATTCCTATTCTTTAGGATACAGGGGACAGCGATGGCAAATGTGGAACATTACCTGGACTGGAAGAGACGTTCATCGAAGATAAATGGCGTCGCTGGCTCGGCCACAATCTGTGCGAACTCCGGATGCCTGGGATTCAACAGAAAGTTGAACTCTTCCGGAATGATGGCTGAACGGACGCGCAGCACGGCTGACGCAAGCGACCACAGCCAATGGTCACCCAACTCTCGCGGCCCGGCGATTGGAAGGTCCTTCTTGACGTCATCGTCAGTAAGTATGGTCAACTCATCCGGGATCGACGCGCTCACCGAGACATATCCCACGGGAAAATCCGCCTTCGACATATGAACCAGATTCTCGAGAACCGCGAGCGCGATGCTCTGCGCCATATAGACTACCTGGTGGCCGGGCGAATTCCACCGGCCGCCAACCCGGTTTGCACCTTCACCGTCCAACCGCACGTGGATGAACCGGCAGACCCGGTAGACGCGCTGGCTCATTTATGACGGAATGTTGTGCTCAATCCGCGTGAGGATCTGTTCGACTAACTCGATGCCCTCTTGCCCATCTAACAACTGCGACGGTGGACGATCGCCAAGGAGCGGCAAGGGGGTCACCAGCCAATGATGTGCCTTCTTCTCGTCCCCAAATACGGCGATTGTATGCGCAACAACCGGCAGAATTCGTTCCACACCCAAAGGCTGGCTGGGACCAATGCTAAGGGCGCGTGAGTCAGAACTCTGAGTCCGATTGATTTTGTGCGGCACATCACGAGGCCGGCAAGGATTTGAAGACGCGGCCGGGGAGAACTCTCCGACCAGTTGTCTTCCCATTTCCTGAAAGCGAGCTTTGGCTCTCGACTTAAGCAAGCGGAACTGCGTCTCGGTTACCGCCAATTCCGTGCAGATCAGATCTGGGCTTTGTTCTTGCAAGTAAAATCGCGTCAGGATCTCACGTTCTCTCTGTGATAACGATTCCAAAACCTGGTCAATCAGTTCGGTTCTTCGCTGGAAAGCCACGGCCTCTTCTGGGTTTTCTCGCCGGAGGTCGTTAAACACCGTGTCCTTCGGCGGTTTCCTTCTGTGGTCGACATGATCGATGTGAGCCGCGACCTGCCGTTGAACGATCACGCTAACAAAACCCATGAGACGTTCCGGATCGCTCAATTGATCGCTTCGGATTGCCTGTACAACAGCCACCAACGTGTCGTGGACCCTGTGATCCAATTCACTAAACCCAAACTGGCGGGCTAAATAGTAGCGAATACCTCTTGAGAAGAGCTGATACAATTCCTGCATGCCGTCGGTGTTTCCCGAACGTATGCGTTCCACCAGATCAGACCAGTCGGCGTAGACAGCCGTAGCCTTGGCCGATTCCTCAGGACTTATTAGGACCTCAGGCATCGCGAGATTAGGGAGGCGTGACATATTCCTCGCACCCTCATTGTACCCGGTAACATGATGTCTACTTCTTCAGCAGAGCATCGATCCCCGCCTGTGCGATTGCCTCGTCTACTTCCGATGCGGCTCCACTGGCCGCGATGGCGCCGACGGTTTGACCATCTACGATAATTGGCAGGCCTCCCTGATTGGGAAAAGCATTCGGAAAGACCAGCACCTGATAATTGCCGTTCTTCAGTTGCTCGGCGGAATCCTTGGACGGACGGCGATAAAACGCGGCGTGACGCGCCTTTCTCTGCGCGAATTCAACCGTGTTTAGGCCAGTACCGTCGCCCCGTTGGAGGAATAGCAAGTTGGCGGCGTCGTCGACGATGCAGATGGTGACTCGCACGTTTCTGTTTTGTGCTTCGGCTTCGGCGGCCGCGACCATGGTCTTGATGGCGGGCAAATTCAAGAACTTTTTGGTTGGGAGGTCGGCGGCGGATAGGAAGGTCGCAAGAGGAAGGAGCAAGGCTAGTAGTTTGGACATGGGAATCATGGTATCAGCTTGTGGCGCGGACTTCAGTCAGCTGCATCGAGACTCGTCTCGATACTCCGGGAAAGAGCCTCGAGACGAGTCTCGAGGCCGCAGACACGAGTGTCCGCGCCACGTTTAGGGGGCATTGCGCTGAAGGCGGCGTAGGATTGGGCCCGCTAAGGCGCGCGTTGCTAGATCTAATTCGGTGACATGCAACATGCGGCATGCGCCGTAGAATACCAGCAGTCCCACTGGAATTGAAATTGCCAGATCTACCAGGCGTCCCAATCGCGCGATTCCGAGCCAAGCTTGAATGAGGCGGCTGGACAGGAGAACCACTGCGCCCATCACTGCCGACGCCAAGGTGATTTTCCAGATGCTGGCCGCCAGATTTCGGCCGTAGATGCCGCCGATACGGCTGCGTAGAATCGCGAACAATGCCACCGATCCGAAGATCGCGACCGCCGAAGTCGAGAGAGCCAAGCCGGCGTGTCCCAAGCCGCTGTTTTGAAGTAGCATGCTGGCTGTGATGTAATTCACCGCGATCGAAACCAGGCTCACGATCATTGGCGTTCGCGCGTCGTGCAGCGCATAGAACGCGGGGTTCAGCACCTTCAGCGCGGAATAACCGGCCAGCCCCACCGCATAACAGGAAAGCGCGAGAGCGGTTTGCTCGGTATCGTGAGCGTTAAATTTCCCGCCTTGATATATGGCGCCGATCATGGTGTTGCCCAGCACCATCAACCCAATCGAAGACGGCAGCGTGAGCAGGAACACCATGCCCAGCGATCTGGACAGGGTGCGGCGAAATTCTTCGAAATTGCCCGCGCCGGCGCTGCGTGAAATAGAAGGAAGCGTCGCCGATGCGATGGCCACGCCGAACAGTCCGAGCGGAAGTTGCATGAACCGGAACGCGTAACCGAGCCAGCTCACCGGACCATTGCCCGGAATTCGCGAGGCGAAATTGGTGTTCACCATCACGTTGATCTGAACTGCCGCGTTGCCCAGTATCGCGGGACCCATCAGCCGGATAATGGTGCGCAGTCCAGGATGGCTCCAGTCGAAGGTGGGACGGAAAATGAAACCTTCCGCGCGCAGCGATGGCAGTTGCCAGAACAGTTGCAGAGCGCCGCCGAAAACTACGCCGATCGCCATTCCCGTGATCGGTTCGATTCCCAGCAGCGGACCAAACCAGTAACCGAGGGCCAGTCCGAACACGATGGAACCTATGTTGAAGAATGTCGATGCCATGGCCGGCACGGCAAAACGATTGCAGGCGTTCAAGACCCCCATCGCCTGTGCCCCCAGCGCAACCAGCAGCAGGAACGGAAACATGATCCTGGTCATCTTGACCGCCAGTCCGAACTTGCCTGGCACCTGATGGAATCCTTCCGCCAGAAGACTGACCAGCGCCGGACTGAAGATTACTCCAAGCACGCAAAACAAACCGACGATGATTATCAGCGCGGTTGCGACCAGGTTGGAAAGGACGGCTGCTTCTTTGCGGCCCTTCTGTGATAGCGTCTGCGTGAAAATTGGAACGAACGCGGACGAAAGCGCTCCTTCGGCAAACAGGTCGCGCGTGAGATTCGGAATTCGGAATCCCAGGAGGAAAGCGTCGTAGACGAAGCCGGCGCCGAACAACCGCGCCATCACCATTTCGCGAACCAGTCCGGTGAGGCGCGACATGGCGACCGCGACGGAGACAATCCCCGCCGACCGAACCACGCTCTCCGACGGAACCTGATTCCGAGCGTCCGTGGACAATGGGCTACTGTCCTTCACAATCCACACAGGCAAGGATGCCTGTGCCTGGAGTTTCGACATTCTACACTCTTCATGTTGCGCCGCGACCATTCTTGTAATCTTGTTCAACCGGGCACATAGTAATTGTGGGGCAGGTTGGCAACCTGCGGTCGATTGGCAATCGGTCCTTAAGTAATTCCGGATCCAAAAGCGGATTACCAATCCGCCGCAGGATGCCATCCTGCCCCACATAAGAATGTCCAAACTCCAGACACAGGCAAGGATGCCTGTGCCACAGGTTATTTCTTCGCGGCACCTAACTCCTCAAAGAAATGCGCGATGGTCATGATGCCTTGGTAGTAATTGTCGAGCCGATATTTTTCGTTGGGCGAGTGCAGTCCGTCGTCCGGCAGTCCGAAACCCATGAGCACCGAAGGGATGCCCAAGTGATTGGCGAAATCGCCGACCACCGGAATGGATCCGCCGCTGCGCGTAAACACAGTGGGCTTGCCCAGCATCTCGCTGAATGCGCGCGCCGCTGTCTGAATAATGGAATTATCCGGATCGACCATGATCGCGGGACCAGCGCTGAGAACCCGCAGCTCGATGCGTATTCCCGCTGGCGCGTTGTCCGCCAAAAAGTTCCGGAAGGCCGGCACAATTTTGTCCGGGTCCTGATTGGGCACCAGCCGGATGCTGACCTTGGCGACTGCCTTCGCTGGAATGACGGTCTTGGCCCCGGCGCCGGTGAATCCACCCGCGATGCCGTGTACTTCAAGCGTGGGACGCGCCCAGACTCGTTCGAGCACTGAGTATCCCGGCTCGCCAGTTAACGCGAGGGAACCAACTTCGTTCTTCAGGAAATCCGCTTCGCTGAACGGCAGCCGCTGCCAGCTTTCCTTCTCGGCCGCGGCCGGCGGCGCGACATCGTCGTACATGCCTGGCACCTGAATAACGCCGTTCGCGTCCTTGCATTTTGAAAGCAGCTCAATGAGACCGAACACAGCATTCGGCGCCGCTCCGCCGTACAATCCGGAATGCAAGTCGCGAGCGGGGCCGGTGGCTTCCACTTCCATGTACACCAAGCCGCGCAGTCCGATGCAGAGTGTAGGCAATCCTTCCGCATAAAGCGCGGTATCCGAAACCAGCGCGGCATCGGCCTTCAGCTTGGCGGGATTTTCGGCAACATATTTTGCGATGGAGGAGCCGCCGACTTCCTCTTCACCCTCCACCAGGAATTTCAAATTGATTGGCAGCGTGCCATTGACGGCCTTCAACGCCTCGACGGCTTTGATGTGCATGTACATCTGGCCTTTGTCGTCGGCCGATCCACGGGCATAAATGTTACCGTCGCGCACGGAGGGCTCGAATGGTGGAGTTTTCCATAGCTCGAGCGGATCGGGCGGCTGAACGTCGTAATGGCCGTAGCAAAGCACCGTCGGCTTGCCCGGCGCGTGCAGCCATTCGCCGTAGACCAGCGGATTCCCGGCGGTGGGAATCAGTTCGACATTCTCGATTCCGGCGCGCTTCAGGCTATCGGCGACGAATTGCGCCGCCTTCTGCACGTCGGGCTTGTGCTCCGGCAAAGTGCTGATGCTGGGAATGCGCAGAAAATCTTTCAGCTCTTCCAGAAAGCGATTCTGATTCTGTTCTACAAACGTATTGGTGGCTTGGGACATGGGCGCGGGTAACCACCATTATGGCAAACCGCGGATACTGACAACGCCGGCTTTTTCGAGCACTTTGAAATAGTCGAGCAGGTCCTGGGGCGCAACTTCACCATAAGCGGCTCGCAGCGTGTTGTGGATCTCCATCACGTTTCTGTGCCCGTCCACCAGGTTGAGCGCCTCGTAGGCCAGGGTTCCGTTCAACTTCACCGCGGGCACAGTGTCGAGATGATCCTTCAGGTAGTCGTAATAGTAGACGTCCAGATTTCCGATGACTTTCGGATTGCGCGCGGGGATGACGCGGCTGAGCGTTTCGTCTCCGCGGATCTGCTTGCCACGTAATTCGGCCAGGACGGCTTTCGACTCCTCCAATCGCGCATTCGACTTTGCTAACAGGCCATCCACAACGGGCTTGGCTTCCGGAATCAATTGTGCGACTGATTGAAGCGCCGCCTGTTCGCCGCGGCCAGCTTGCTCTACATAGTTATATGCATCGGGAAGGAGGTTAGCTGCAAGCGCCTGCTGCAGCGCTCGCGCCTGACGTTGGCCGCCTCGAGCGAAGACTTCTCCAGCTAGTTTCTTTCCTTCGCCGGCGCCAGCGCTCGCCAAAAAATAGCCGGATGCCGCTCCGATCACGGCTACTCGCTGCAACTTCGTCGCATCCATATTGTCGGGCGTGTCCAGATTGGTGTGGATGAACACGTCCGGCCAATCGTTCATATAAATTGTCGGCACGCGAAAGCTTCCTTCTTCGTAGACATCGTGATCGCTGCCCATGGTGAAATCGTGAAAGTCGGCCAGCAGCATGTCTTTGGACCCTTCCGGTGAAATGTTTGCGTCCGAAAAATCTCCCTCCATGGCTGCGCGGCGCGCACCATCCAGCACGTACTCACCAAACACGGCCGCGACATCGTTCACAAAGCTCGGCAGCGATGCGGGCGTGCGCGTGAGATGCAGAATTGATTTGGTGATCTTCGGATCGCCTCCGACCATGTCCATATGGATGGCGGCGCGCATCTTTGGAATCTCGTCGGCATGGCGCGCCAAATAGCACATCGTGCCTGCGATCTCGGGCGGCCAAATGAACCGGATGGTGCGCCGGGGCTGCGGTAATGTCCGTGTCTTAATGAGCAGGGCCAACAAGCGCGCATCCTCCAAAATCGCGGCGGCGCCACTCGCATTATCGTTCGCGCCCGGTTTCTGGTGACAGAGATGGCAACTGAAAATGATTTCGCCGGCGTCCGGATCGGTTCCTCGAATCACGCCAGTCACCACCTCGAAGTTAGACGGCTTGATTTGGGCGTCCACCATAGCCTGTAGCTCGATCTTATCGCCGCGCCCGAGCCTGGATTGAAATTCATGAGCTCGGCGCGACGAAATCATGAATGCGAAAGTGTTTTTCTCGTTGTAGGGCGAGAGATGGCCCCAGCGCACCAGGTCGGGATAATCGCCGCTCCATCCAGTCACCTGGTTGGGCTGATAACTCAATACTCCGAAGGCCCCGCGCAACTCAACCGCCTGCCGATGGACGGTCGCCACGTCGCCGCCAGCCAGGACGATTTGGTACTTGACGTCTTTGCCTTCGTAATCTTTCGCCGAAGTGCCGGCCCCCACGTCGATCAACTCGGTAATGACAAATGCGATATTGCTGTAATCGGCCAGGGCAGTGCGCTGCTTCGAATAGTCGGCTATCTCTTCATTGCGCTCACTGCGCGGCGAGATTTCAACCAGGTGGCCAAAGTGAGGTTCCCAGCCCAGATAAGAACGAAAAGTGTTGTAAGTGGTTTTACCGTCCGCGGGAAACAACTCGATATGAACGTCTTCGAGCCCGTACTCGCGAGCCTTCGCCGCAATGTATTCGGCAGCCTCATGGAATCCGGGCGAGGCATGCACGCGATGAAAACGCGCCAGGTCGATGATGGTGTCCTTGGCCAGACTCCCCGACGCTTCCGCCGTGATGGCAAGCAACTGCGCATCGGGTAAGAGGCTGGTCTTCGGAGTCTGAGCAGTCAGAATACACGCTAGTAGAGCAATGGTTACGGTCTTCATGTTGCGTCCATTGTACGGCAAGCCCGTATTAAACTATTACGACAGGTTGCCAACTATGAATCGTCTTTTCTGCATTGCGCTATTTCTGCCGGCCCTCACGATAGCCCAGAGCACGCCCTCGGTCGACTCGCTGAAGAATTTGAAGTTTCGCGAAATCGGCCCGGCGAACATGGGCGGACGCATCGATGACTTCGCCGTGGTGGAGAACAATACGAATATTGTCTACGCCGCGACTGCTTCCGGGGGGTTGTGGAAGACCGTGAATAGCGGCATCACTTGGAAACCGATTTTCGACGATCAACCGGTATCGACCATCGGCGATGTGACGGTCTCACAGTCGGAGCCGGATGTGGTTTGGGTCGGTACAGGCGAAGCTAATAATCGCCAGAGTGCGTCGTGGGGCAACGGTGTTTACAAGTCGGGCGATGGCGGAAAAACCTGGACCAACATGGGTCTCAAGGATACGCATCACATTCCGCGAATTGTGATTCACCCCGCCAACGCGAACGTGGTGTACGTCGCCGCGCAGGGTCACTTGTGGGGAGCGAACGAAGAGCGCGGAGTTTTCAAAACCATCGATGGCGGCAAAACCTGGACCAAGGTTCTGTACATCAATCCGGATACAGGCGTAACCGACCTGGTGATGGACCCCATGAATCCGGATACGCTTTATGCGGCCGCGTACCAGCGCCGGCGGAGTGTTTTCGGAATGAATGGCGGTGGGCCTGGGAGCGGCATTTATCGCACGACGGACGGTGGCGTCACCTGGAAGAAATTAACCAACGGCCTGCCGAAGACCGATATGGGCCGCATTGGCCTGGACGTTTACCGCAAGAATCCGAATGTGGTTTACGCGCTGGTTGAAAGCGAAGATTCCGGAATTTATCGTAGCGACGACAAGGGCGAAAACTTCACCCGCATGAGCAACACCAATCCCCGCCCCATGTATTTTAGCCAGGTGCGTATCGATCCGAACAACGATCAGAGAATTTGGGTAGCGGGCGTCAACATGGCGTATTCCGAAGATGGCGGAAAAACGTTCGTCACCAATCGAGTGGCGCGTATCCACGTAGACTTCCACGCCATCTGGATCGATCCATCCAATTCCGACAACATGATCGTGGGTTGCGACGGCGGCATTCACTTCAGCCGCGATGCCGGACGATCCTGGGATGCACGCGAACAGATCGCCATCGGGCAGTTTTACGAGATTGCGTACGATATGGCGAAACCGTACAAGGTTTGCGGCGGCTTGCAGGACAACAGCAGTTGGTGCGGCCCAAGCGCCACCACGAATCAGCGTGGAATCACCAATGAAGACTGGTACACGGTGCAAGGCGGCGATGGCTTTTATGCGCAGATCGATCCCGAGGAGCCGTGGATTGTCTACGCGGAATCGCAAGATGGAAATTTGGCGCGGCGCGATTTGCGGACACATGAAGCCCGTAGCATCCGCCCCCGCGAAGAAGACGACAAAATGTCGCGCTTCCGTTTTCAGTGGAACTCGCCGGTCGCAATTTCAAAGCACGATCGCAAGACGCTGTATTACGGGGGGAACTTCGTATTCAAGTCCACCGATCAGGGCGACAACTGGACACGGATCTCGCCGGATCTGACTAACGGTACCGATCGCAAGACTCTCAGCATCATGGGCAAGAAAGTGGAAGATCGCCTGATGCTTTCGCGGAACGACGGCGTGGCGGCGTTTCCGACTATTTCTACTTTGAGTGAATCGCCGCTTCGCGCGGGAATTTTGTGGACGGGCACCGACGATGGAAACGTTCAAGTGAGCCGCGATGGTGAGACTTGGAAGAACGTCACGGCTAAAATTGGCGGAGTCCCCAAGGGCACTTATGTGAGCCGAGTTCTTTCGTCGGCCTACGATGCCGGCACTGCGTATGTCGCGTTCGACGGCCACCGCGGGGACGATTTTAATATTTATCTGTTCAAGACCACCGACTATGGCGAAACCTGGAGGGCCATCGCCAATGGTATTCCAAAAAATATGGGAACCTTGCACGTGATTCGCGAGCATCCACGGAATCGCGATCTGCTCTTCGCCGGTGGGGAGTTTGGCTTGTATGTTTCATTCGACCGCGGCGAGAATTGGCGGGAGCTGAAGAATAATTTGCCGCGCGTTCCCATCGACGATATCGCCATTCATCCGCGCGACAACGATTTGATTCTGGCTACGCATGGGCGCTCGGTCTGGATTCTGGATAGCATTTCGGCGCTGGAGCAATTGAATTCCAAGTCCAGTGAGGCTGCTCTGAACGCGTTCGACGTGCGTCCAGTCACTATGTGGCGCATGGCCCGTAAACGCGACTTCGACGCGCACGACGTGTTCGTCGGCGCGAACCCCCCGAATGGCGCAATTATCGACTTTTGGGTAAAGTCCAAGCCCGACGTAAAAGACGTGAAGATTTCCATTCTTGACCCTTCGGGAAAATTTGTCGCGTTCGTCAAGCCCACGTCTATCGACGCCGGACTGAATCGCGCGATCTGGAACCTGCGCGGCGAGCGAATTGTGCCGCCGACCCCGCAGGAGGAAGCTGCCGCCGCTAGATTTGCGGCCGCCGGCGGCGAACCTCCCGTCGTTGGTGGACCACTGGTTGACCCCGGCAGTTATACCGTCGAAATCGCTGTCGGGTCGAACAAGGTTTCCAAGCAATTCACAGTCGAAGAGGATCCGCGCATCACTTGGTTCAATGCCGCGGACCGGACGAAACGCCGCGCGGCTGTAAACGAATTGGTCGAGATGACGAAACAGGCGGACGCATTGCGCAAGAAGTTCACGGCGGCCGATGCGTCCCTCACTGCGTTGCAGAATTCCTGGAAGCGTCCGGATGCGGCCAAAGTTCCGGATGACGTGAAGCAGCAGGCTGATGCGCTGAAGAGTACGCTGGACACCATGAGGCCGCTGTTCGTAACGCGCAACTTCTTTGAGCCTCCTTCGCCGGAGGAAAGAAAAGCGGAGCTCGCCAAACCCGAGCCCGACTTCGTCTTGCCTGCATTGAGCCAGCGAATTTCACAATTGATTCAAGGCCTGGAAGGGTTCGCCGCGGTGCCGAGCGAAAGCCAGTTGAAACAAATCGCGGTTGCGAGAACGGCGGTGGCCGATGCGGGCCGTGAAATGGCGAAGCTGCACGATCAGGTTGTGAAGTTCAACGATGCCATGAACGCGGCCAAGGTCCCGGTTGTGCCGGTGCCGTAGGGTTTTGTGGGGCAGCCTTTTCAGGCCGCGGACGCTTTCTAGCGGGTCCAGCCGGCTTGAAAGCCGGCGGCAGGCAAGATTGCTGTCCCACGATGATAAAACTTAGTAGAGTGAATCAGCGTAGATAAAGTGGTATTGACCTGATGTCGAAGTGCGGCAGGTGCCAGACGGAGAACCCCGACACGAGCCGGTTTTGCGGTTCGTGCGCCGCTCCACTCAACGGCAGCTCTCCGGCATCTCTGATTCCCACGGAAGTTTCTCCAACCGCGCGGACACCTTCGCGGCCACGTTCCAGCGGCTCTATCTCAGACTCGTCCGAAGAGGGCCGGTTCCTGCCAGGCACATTGTTGGGCGACCGCTACCGCGTCATCAGTTTGCTGGGCGCCGGTGGAATGGGCGAAGTTTATCGCGCGACCGATCTGCGCCTCGGGCAACCGGTCGCTTTGAAATTTCTGCCCGAAGAAACAGCCGGCGATCCGAAAACTCTGGCCCGATTCCACACCGAAGTGCGCATCGCCCGCCAGGTGGCGCACCCCAACGTTTGCCGCGTGTACGACATTGGCGAGGTAGAAGGCCTTCCGTATATCTCGATGGAATACGTGGATGGCGAAGATCTGCACTCGCTGTTGCGCCGCATAGGACGACTGCCGCCGGACAAGGCGCTGGAGATTGCCAGAAAACTTTGCGCGGGACTCGCGGCCGCGCACGACAAAGGCGTGCTGCATCGCGACCTCAAGCCCGCCAACATCATGATCGATGGACGCGGCCACGTCCTCATCACCGATTTCGGACTCGCGGGCATCATCGGCCAAATCGAGGGCGTCGAAGCACGCAACGGAACGCCCGGTTACATGGCGCCGGAGCAACTTTCGGGCACTGAGGTTTCGGCGCAATCCGATATCTACGCGCTGGGCATCGTGCTGTACGAGATGTTCACGGGCAAGCGGCCGTTCAACGCATCCACGCGCGCCGAGCTCATCAAACTTGTCGAAGCAGGGACGCCGCCGGCGCCTCACAGCATCGTGAAAGACATCGATCCGGCGGTGGAGGGCGTGATACTGCGGTGTCTCGCGCCCGATCCGCGCAAGCGGCCAGCTTCGGCGCTGGCGGTTTTCCGATCCCTGCCCGGAGGCGATCCTCTGGCCGCTGCGCTCGCCGCCGGCGAAACTCCTTCACCGGAAATGGTCGCGGCCTCTGGACAAAACGCGGGCCTGAAACCCGCCGTGGCACTGAGTTGCCTGGCGGGCATCGTGCTTGGTCTGATTGCGCTGGCCATCATCGCTCAACGCGTGAGTCTATTATCGAAAATTCCTTTCGAGAATCCGCCGGAAGTCCTGGCGCAAAAAGCTCGCGAAATCGTACAGAAACTCGGGTATCCGGAGCGCCCCGCGTCAACGGCTTACGGTTTCGACATCCGCATAATAACGATTCGCTACCTGATTCAAAACACAAAGGACTCGGGTTTATCCGCGCTTACTCATGGCCGCCCTCCCGCGATTGCGTTCTGGTATCGATCGAGTCCGTCTCCTCTGGTGCCGCGCGGGTTTTCCGACATCCCGCGGGTAACCCCCGACGATCCTCCGGTAGACTCCGCAGGCATGCTGTACGTCACGTTGGAACCGCAGGGGAGGCTGATGAGCTTCAAGGCCGTGCCCCCTCAGTCCGACGAATCCAAAGGTCCCTGGCCGGCGCCGGACTGGACTCCTCTTTTTGCGGCGGCGGGCCTGGACCCGGCGAAATTCACTCCCGCCGATCCCCAATGGGCTTCTTCTGTAACGTCAGATTCGCGAGCGGCATGGACCGGAGCCTATCCGGAAACGCCGGCAATTCCCATTCGTGTGGAGGCGGCCGCGTTTCACGGAAAGCCGGTGAGCTTCGCACAAATACTGACCTTTCCCGACGCGCCGCGCAGTTCACCAGCCGCGGGTGGCCGGGCCGCCGGCGACTTGGTCTACGTGATGCTCCAGCTCATCGTTATCATTGGGCTGATTCCGTTCGCTCGCTATAACCTTCGACTCGGACGGGGTGACACGCGCGGAGCCTTGCGATTGGGCTTGTTCGGAGTTACCGTTGGTTTGCTGGTATGGGTCGCGGGCGGAGCCCATGTCGCCAGCGCCACCGAAGCGGACCTCTTCTTCATGGCCATCACGCGCGCCATCTTCCTCGGCGCCATGCTGGCATTCAACTATATTTCCTTCGAACCATTCGTGCGCCGCAAGTGGCCGCAGACCATCGTTTCCTGGAGCCGCTTATTGGCCGGCGGTTATCGCGATCCGCTGGTCGGAAAAGACGTGCTCATCGGCACCTGCGTTGGCGTAGCCACGACTTTAATTCAGTTCTTCGGTTCGCTGCTGTATCAGATCGCCGGCATCCCAACGGTTCGATTCAACTCGGTGGTGTTGCTGGGTGCGAGACATCTGGCTGGAGAGTTTCTGTTTCTGATCTCGGATGGGTTGTATAAAGCGCTCGGAATTCTGTTCCTCATCTTTTTAGGCCGCACGCTGCTGCGCAAACAGTGGCTCGCCGCGGGTGTTGTGGTCATCCTGCTGGCCGCGATAAACGCCGCCAATGCAATCAACCCCTTCATCGGATGGCCTGTCAACATTGCTTTTTTCGGCGTGCTGGTATTCACGCTGATGCGGTTTGGACTTCTGAGCATGGCCGTAGCCCTTTTCATTTCGCAATTTCTCGGTCAATTTCCCCTGACGGCCGATTGGTCGGTTTGGTATTCCGGCGAAATGGCATTCACGGTGATCGCGGTACTGGCCTTCGCCGTGTTCGGTCTTCGCACCGCGCAGGCCGGTCAATCTTTGTTCAAGGCAGAATGCGAATGAGAAGAAACAAATGCCGCCGGGATTCTTCGATTCACTGCACTCGCCCATCTATCTTCCAGCGCGCTTCAAGACCACTTTCAAATCCATTGTTCGAATCAGCTTATGAAGATAATTCGGATGCAGCCCCAGCAGCTTCGCCGCCGTCTCGTGATCGTAATTGGCTTGGTCGAATGCCTTCAAAACCACCTGCCGCTTGGCCGCCTCCACCGCTTCTTCATACAGCGTCGCTGAAACTTCCGCCGGACGAGCTTCCCGGATCTGCTCCGGCAAGTCCTCCGCGAGAATCGTGTCGGAGGATCCCAGCACCACGGCCCGCTCGATCGCGTTCTCCAGTTCCCGAACGTTTCCGGGCCAGGCATAGCTCTGCAAATACGCCCGCGCCGGCTGCGCGATTCCGATGATCTTCCGGCCGCATTCGTGCGCGTATTTCTTAGCGAAATGTTCGGCCAGCGGCAAAGTATCCTCCGGCCGTTCGCGCAGCGCTGGCGCCGTCAAGGTGACGACGTTTAAGCGGTAAAACAGGTCCTGCCGGAAAGCGCCGCTCTTCACCGCTTCTTCCAGGTTGCGATTCGTCGCCGCCAGCACACGTATGTTCAGCTTGATGGTATTGTTGCCGCCCACGCGTTCCATCTCGCGTTGCTGCAGAACGCGAAGCAGCTTGGCTTGCAGCAGCGGCGAAAGCTCGCCAATCTCATCCAGAAATACCGTGCCGCCTTCGGCCATCTCCAGCTTTCCCTGCTTCCGCGAGATGGCTCCCGTAAAAGCGCCCTTTTCGTGGCCGAACAGTTCGCTCTCGAGCAGCGTATCCATCAGCGCCGCGCAATTAATTGCGACAAAGGGGCCTCCGGCGCGCAAACTGTTGCGATGAATTCCGCGCGCCACCAGTTCCTTGCCGGTTCCGCTTTCGCCCAAAATCAGAACGATGGAGTTCGATGGCGCCACCTTGGCCATCTGGCGCTGCAGTTCGCGCAATTTCGCGCTGGTACCCACCATGTCGTGCTCCAGCTTGAGCTCGGTTTGAAGCCGTTCGTTCTCCTCCTGCAGCCAGCCCAGAATGGTGGCGTTCTCCCAGGCGCCGGCCGCCATTCCCGCTATCGCGGTTAGAAGCTGTAGATGACCTTCATCAAATTTGCGATGCGGATCGGCGGACTCCAGATAAATGACCGCGGCCACTTCGCCGCGCACCAACAAAGGGGCAGCCAGCACGGAAAGACCGGTGGCATCGGCGTCCTCCAGCCACACCGTCACTTGCTCATCGCAGACGCGTGAGTAAACATCCGCGTTCGGCGTCCACGGATCTGACGCCGCACCCGGAATCAGAACTCCGCAGCGCTCGGCCGGAATCAGCTCGATCAACAAAGAGGCCAGATGAGTCCGCAGAACTTCCGCCGCCGGCGTTCCATGCACGTCATGCAGGCCGCGAAAAGAGTGCAGCATGGTGCTCACACGCAGTAACGTCCGCAGGTCATGGATAGCGCGGAACGACGGCGGCAGCGCCGAATTGTCGTCCGATGAAAGATACAGCGAGTCACTGAGCCGCAGCTCACGGGTCTTCGAATCCGGGTGTCCATCGCCGGCGGCCGTGTCTCTCGTGACCAGGTACAAAAGGACGGAAGCGCCGATCCGGATTTCATCGCCGGGGCCGAGCCTCTGTTGGGTAACGGCCGTGCCATTTACGAAGGTGCCGTTGCGGCTCTCCAGGTCGTGCACGGTGCAAATGCCGCCCGCGCGTTTGATGATGCAGTGCTGCCGGGAAACGGCGTGGTCCTCTAAATGCAGATTGTTCAACCCCTGCCGGCCGATCGTGTAGTCGCCGTCGGGCAACACCAGGATCGAACCCTTCAAAGGACCACGCACCGCCACCAGTCTGGGCTCGATATCGCTCATCGTTTCTCGCGCGCGCTAATCAAAATGCTACCGGATAATCCTTTTGATTCACTTCGCCGCACTCCTCGCGGCGTTTGCTTGAAATCAACGGAAGCAGGCAACGAAAACTTGCACGCCCTTGCAATCATTTAGAGTACATCGCCGCCAACGCCAGCACCAGCGGCGGGTTTGGCGTGGGGATTGCACTATTGAACCGCGTACTCGGACGAAAACGAAAGAAAACGCCCCGCAAATTCAAACTGGAGGTCTACCATGATGACAATCGGACTCTCCGCTGTGCCGGGGAGCTCGTTATTGACCACTTCGGGAAAACTCGGCGTCGCCGACGTTCCATTCTCATTCCGGATCGCGGACCGCTCCAACGGATTGATGGAACTTTGGAACACGGACACGCAGCAGGGCATGATGTTCGTTGCGGGCTCGAACGTGCCGGGCAAATCCGATCCGAAACCGGTATTCAACCACCGCGGTGGCCGCTACTTCCCATCGCAAGTCTGGTTCGCGGACCAAAACTCCGCGCCCTGCCGAAGGGTCGCTTGGAGAAGAAGATCGCCGGCACCGTGAAGACGCCCGGCTCCCTGGCCGCAATCAAAATCAAGTAGCTTTCGACCTTCATCCCCAATCCCCCTAATGGAGGAGCCGCCCCCTGGCTCCTCCTCTTTTTTGTCTGCTCGTATTCCCCCAAATCAGCCCCCGCTAACCAATCGATTACTAAATCCGCCAATCGATTCTCCCGCAGTCTCCCGATTCTGCTAACCAACTGAAACCATGGCCCTGACCACTTGGCGCAAGGATTGCTTTATATATTTGCGTAGCTCGGGAGCAGAAATCAGAAAAGGAGAACGATCATGAAAACCGGCTTTCGCAATTTCCTGATGGGCGCGGGAATCGTAGTAATGTTATGGGCTCCGTTCCTGAGGGCAGAAGAAAGGCTGGCGGTAGCGAAAGTCCCATTCGACTTGACCATCCGGTTGCGGAATGACAGCACCGGGAAATCCATCCTGGCGATGCCTCCCGGGCGCGACTCGAGCACAAGGACATCCAGACCGCGGCTTTCTTTCCGTCAGTATGAAGAAGGGCAGGCGCGAGCGCGAGATGGAGCGCGGTGGAGCTGCGGTTGCGATGGCCTATGTTCCGATGGAGAACCGCTAGTCCAGGGGTTTTAGCAATGACCAATCCACAAATCATCCGGGTATCGGAGGACGGGAGCAGATGGGCCGGTATGGTCCGTGGGCTCCCGTTCATCTCGGAGGGGCGGAGCCGATCGCCGGGACGCGGCGATCGGTTCCTGCCAAAACTCGCACTTGGCTTCGTGATCCTGGCACTGTGCCTGCTGCTAACCGATCTGTTCCGTCTGCCCAGCGGAACAGCACACCAGAACGCGGCTTCTAAGCACGCGGACAAACTGCACCGTCCTCCCTCGCGCTCCTAACGGGCGGCCATGGCTTCCGCCGCCCGCATCACTCGTAAAAAGTTTCCGCCATAGATTTTTCGAATGTCCTCCGCGCTGTAGCCCTTCTCCAGCAGCGCCCGGGTCAAGTTTGGAAACTTCGAGACGTCTTCCAGATCCTTCGGCGCGCAAAAGATGCCGTCGAAATCACTGCCGATCCCCACCGCGTTGATTCCCGCGATTTTCACGATGCGATCGATATGCGCCACCACATCGGCGAGCGTCGCCGGCGGCACTTGTTTCCGGTACTGTTCCATCAACGCGCGATCGTTCTCGGCGCGCGCGGCGGTCATCCTGGGAAGCAGGTTCTTGGACGCATCCGCGGTTTTTTGCGAAAGAAACTCACACGCGAAGTTTACCTGCACGACGCCGCCTTTCTTGGCCAGCGCGACGATCATTTCGTCGGTCATGTTGCGCGGGACATTCGACAACGCCCGGCAGGACGAGTGCGAAGCGAAGGGCGGGGCAGTGCTAACTTCCAGCGCGTCCCAGAAGGTCTTATCGGCCACATGTGAAATGTCCACCAGCATGCCCAGCCGATTCATTTCGCGCACCACCTGCTTGCCGAAATCCGTCAAGCCGTTGTGATGCTGCACTCCCGCTTTATCCATGTCGCCCGAAGAATCTCCCCAGTTATTGGTGTTCGAGTGCGTCAGCGTCATGTAGCGGATGCCGAGCGCGTAGTAATCGCGCAACAGCCGCAAACTGTCTTCGATTGCATGCCCGCCTTCGATGCCCATGAGCGCCGCGATCTTGCCCGTCTGGTGGATGCGCTCGATATCATCGGCCGTTGTGGCGAATTCAAAATCCTGTGGATAGCGCGCCAGTATGTCGTGCCGCACGGTATCGATCATCTCCAGTGTCCGGCGCGCCGAATGATTTCCAGTGGTGTAACTGCCGGCCACGTAGACGGCGAAGAATTGCGCTCCCACGTTTCCCTCGCGCAGGGCGGTGATGTTGGTATGCCCATCGTTCTTGGCCTTGCCCATATCGTAGCCATCCACGGTGCGGCTGGTGATGTCGTTGTGCGTGTCGATCAGCAACGCGGATTTGTGGATGCGTTGAACTTCGGCGTCGGTGACTGGATGGGTTTGCGCGAAGCACAAGATCGCCGGGAAACACAGAACGGGAATTCGTCTCATGGCAAAAACTATAGCGCATCGGGTTAGGGTCGACCGTCTTAGTTCTTTTCCGGACCATCCGGCATCTCGTGCAAGCTCCGTAATGGGGAAGCGATCAACCACGTGCTGGAACACAACAACCCGCACGCCCCAATTCCCAGCGTTGCGCGCACACCCAGATGCCCCGCCAGAAATCCGCCCAGCATCGCTCCGATTGGGTACACGCCGCGGCCCATCAACTGCATCGCGGCGTTGACCCGTCCCAGCATGTTCTCCGGCGCCACCGTCTGCCGCAGCGTCAATTCGTTGACCAGATATGTCGCGAAAGCGATATCACCCAGAAGCTGAGACACCATCAAAAATACAAGTGGCCATGGCGCCGGGCCTCGTGCCAAGGGAATCAGCGAAAAAGAAAACACCAACACCAATACCGCGGTCATGAACGTCCGCCCCAATCCCAACCGCCTTCCAATCCGAGGCGCCAGGCTGGAGCCGATCATGTTGCCAACGCCTCCCACCGCAATCGCAAAGCCGAGCGCCGCTGGACCCAGGTGCAGCTCCCGGATTGCATAAAGCACGTACAGCGGTCCGGCAAATCCAAAAAATAGAAATGCCGTCGCGAAGAATCCAGCCAGCGGACGCAGCAGCGGATGTTTCACCACGAAACGGAGCCCGGCCATGGCCTCTTGCTTCGGATTGCCGGCCTCGGCTGGAGGTTGGTACACAGGCTCCGGCTTGCGAATCAAGCTCACGCACAGCGCCGAAAACAGGAACGAAACAGCATCGAACAGAATGGCGATCGGAGCCGTCAACAATTGCACCAGCATGCCGGTGAGGCTGGGCCCCGCGATTTCCGCCGTGGCCGTACTCATCGCCAACTTGCTGTTGCCTTCCAGCAAATTCTCGCGTTCCACCAGCGATGGCAGATAGGTTTGATAAGCGACATCGAAGAACACCGTAAAAAAGCCCGCCAGTGCGATGACAACGTACAACTGGGCCATCGCCAGCCGATGGAAATACGCGGCGATCGGAATCGAAAACAATATTGCGGCCCGCGCCAGGTCCGCGGCGATCATGATGGGCCGGCGCCGCATACGATCCACGAATACGCCGGCAACGAGGCCGAACAGCAATGCCGACGCTGCGCCGACAGCGGTCATCACCCCCATTTGGAAAGGTTGTGCGTTCAGCACCAACACGGCGGTGAGCGGCAGGCCTTCGCGTGTAATGCGCGATCCCAATTCGGAAATCGTCTGCCCGATCCACAGCTTCACGAAGCCGGAATGACGCCATAGACCACCGGAATGAACGGTCGATTCCTGGTTAGTGATAAAATCCGTCCTTCATATGAAACAAAATCTTTTCGCGGAACTCCTCGCCGAATTCCTCGGCACCATGGTCCTCATCCTATTTGGGAGCGGCGTCGTCGCCATGGTGGTGCTGTTCGGTCACGGCCTGCCCGGCGAGGTCGTCAACGGAGGCTTCACCGACATCACCCTGGCCTGGGGACTGGCGGTGACCATGGGTATCTACATCGCCGGCAAGACCAGCGGCGCGCACCTCAATCCGGCAGTCACGATCACAATGGCCGCATTTCGCGGATTCCCGTGGAGCAAAGTGATTCCTTATTCTATCGCTCAGGTCGCCGGCGCGTTCACCGCGGCCGCACTGGTGTTCTGGAATTACCACCCTGCATTCCTGCGCGCCGATCCGCTACTCGATCACACCGCCGGGGTCTTCACCACCTTTCCGGCATTCCCCGATCTTGTGTCGGCCGGACTGCTGGATCAAACCATCGGTACGGCCTTGCTGTTGATGCTGATTTTCGCCATCACAGACGAGCGCAATCAGGCACCGGGAAACCTGGGCCCGATCCTGATTGGCCTGGTGGTAGTCGTGATCGGAATGTCATTTGGAGGCATGCACGGCTACGCCATCAATCCGGCGCGCGACTTCGGACCACGGCTCCTGACGGTGGTTGCCGGATTCAAGAATAACGGGCTCACCGACGGGGGCCACGTGTTCTGGGTGCCCATCGTAGGCCCAATTATCGGCGGCTTAATCGGCGGGCTGGTGTACGACCAAGTCATCCGGAGATTTCTGCCGGCGAAGTAACAACGCCTTCAGCCGGCGCGGATGGTACGTTTGATTCCCAACTATTCGGGGGATTGCCTTTCTGCATTTGCTTCCTGCCCGCGCGGGTGAGGGTATAGAATTTTGCTTTCCGGTTATTCTCCGAAACGCTCCACTCCGACTTGATGTAGCCTTCTTGCTCAATTTTGAGAAGGACGGGTCCATAATTCAATGACAGGAGATCGCCACTTGTCTGCTCGCTGCGCCTGGCGATGCCGTAGCCGTGCATGGCCCCCATGCCCTCCAAAGTCTTGAACACCATCAGGACCAGCGTGCCCTGCTGCACGTCGCTTTTCCCGCTCATAGTCTCTCCTATTGGAAACCCATAGAAAGTAACCGCGATTTCTTGGCTCCTCGAATTTGGGTAGTGCGCTAAGTCTGTCTTCCTGGCCTGCTCCCGACTCTCCGGCGAGTTGGAGACACTCACACATGTGCGGCGCTCACAGCGGTTCAGTTGGAAGGAGAGGCGGCAGAAAATCATTCGGCACCGCGGCGGGATCGGAGCTTTTTGGTGAGATTGGCGCCACGGATGACGGCGCGGGGGTATTCGTTCGTGTTGGGTCTGTGGACTTGGATTTGCAGGAGCGCCCTGTGGAGAGAAACGCTTGCCGCCGCGCGCGGTTCCGTTTGGTGTGCGTTCCTGGGATTCGGTTCGTTTTTCAGCGTCTTCGCGGAGGCGTTGGAGCTTGAGTAAGTCACGGAGAGCGCGGGAGTAAGCGCGATCGAGGCACGATTCCACGCGGTTCAACATCGCCATATATCCGGATTCCGACAGCTTCCGAAAGGCGAAGGCGTGTTCGACAGATTCGGGGTACGAATTGTAGGCTGCCTCGATCTCTGGTTTTTGTTTTTCCATTTGTTGCTCGAACAGGTCGGTTTCGACGAGATTGCAGCGGCGCTGCCGCCATCGAGCGTTCACCATTGGCCACAAGCCTCATCGGGACCAGCACTTCCGAGCTGACAACCAGGGCCGTTGCGGAGCCCTGTACATTTCGACCGACCAGATCCATTTCGACGAGGTCGGCGGGCTGGACTCTTGCGGCATAGGATTCGAGCAGGAAATCGTATTCGTCCTGGTTTTCATTGGGCAAGACTACGGTACTGGCATTGAGCCCGTGTGTGAGGGCGTTCAGGGAGGAGATCTTGCGGCCTTCTTCGGTGACAGGACCGTGGGATTTGGCGCCGTGGCACGGGCGGAATCGATTTTGCGTTTGCTAGACATAATGGTTCCTTTCGCTGCCCTATAGTAAGGCGGAGGGCGGAACGTAGAGCGGATGGGATTTTGGAAGGCTTTTGGAATCATGGAGATGTGGGTTTGGAAGTGTTGTGACCCGCGATTTCGGCGCTGCGCGCCGACACTGGAGGGGATGAAAACGGGCGCTTCGTTAGTGAGAATAGAGGTAAGTCCAGCACGGCGACCATAAGCCGTCTTCAGTCTGCACATGATGCGATTGTGACCCTGGCAGG
>CATPCJ010000006.1 GCA_955652915.1 uncultured Bryobacteraceae bacterium | reverse complement strand
TAGCACTGTAGGGCAGGTTGGTAACCTGCCGCCGATTGGCAATCGGCGCGTAAGTCAACACCAGGCGGATTACCAATCCGCGGCAGGATGCCATCCTGCCCCACATGAGCTCTAAGACGTTGCGCTGCGCTTTTGCTCGAATTGCCAAGCCGTCTTCACGATGTCGGTCAGGTCTGGGAATTTTGGTTTCCAACCTAGAGTGCGCTTCAATTTTTCTGAATTTGCAACTAGAGACGGCGGATCACCTGGACGCCTCGGCCCGATCGTGTAGGGAACTTTATTCCCTGTAACTTCCTCGACTGCGCGGACCACTTGCAGCACCGAGTGCCCAGTGCCCGTTCCCACATTGAAGGCATCCGATGCTCCGCCCGCCAGCAGATTTTCCACGGCCAGGACATGAGCCGCCGCCAGATCCATCACGTGGATGTAGTCGCGAATGCAAGTTCCATCAGGAGTGTCGTAATCGTCACCGAATAAAGTGATCGGATTCCCGGTGACGATCGCCTTCAGAAGCAGCGGGATCAAGTGCGTTTCCGGATCGTGCTCTTCGCCCAGGTCGGATTCGGGATCGGAACCGCAGGCGTTGAAATACCGTAGCGCGATGCTACGCAATCCACTGTATTGGTCAAGCCATCCCAGCATGGTCTCGATCATCACCTTGGTCTCGCCGTAAGGATTCACGGGCGCGAATGGCGACTCCTCGGGAATCGGAACTATCTTCGGCATCCCATAAACAGCGGCGGTCGAGGAGAAAACCAGCCGCTTCACTTTAGCCTGCGCCATGGCGGCCAGCAAAGAAATTGTGCCACCCACGTTGTTTGAAAAATAAAGCTCGGGATTCTGCGTCGATTCCCCAACGGCGATGTAGGCCGCGAAATGAATCACGGCGTCGGCTTTCTCCCGCGCAAGAACGTCCGCCAACGCGCCGCTTTCGGAGAGGTTCAACCGGCGAAACGGGATACCGGCAACGTTGTGTGCGTGCCCTCGCGAAAGGTCGTCGACCACCATGACGTCGAATCCACGCCGGACCAAGAGATGCGCGGTATTCGATCCGATATAACCCGCCCCACCCGTCACCAAAATTTTCTTCATGAACTTCTAGTGTAAGGTCAAAGCAGAGCGGGTCCCCCCGGCAGGCTAGCCAGGCTCGTTTTACCCGCACGATTGGCGTAAATTCCCCCAATCATTTCCCGACCGTTCGCGTATTTCCTGTATCCTTGATGCTACCGGGAAGACACGGTCGGGACTTGGATCACCAGATCTCACTATCTGAACACGGCCCAGGCAGCCGCCCCGGGACTTTGGGGGCTGATCTGCTCGCGTTGCTGTTTCTGGGTTGGAAATGTACGGCCAACTCAAAAGCGGACGCCTGTCCGCGTCGTAGTGGTACATTCACGAAACCGCGCTTCCATCCAAACAAGGGACTTCATGGCGGACAGTGACCGACGGGCCTGGGTCTAGAGAGAGAGTTTTGGGAGCGATCATAGCATTGACAAGGTACGGAATCGTCCCCTGCGCGATGATGATGATATTGATGGTGCAAAAGAACTATGATCCTTCAACATTCCTGCGTTGGTACCGGAAGCTTGATCGGCATCCAGACCCTGCGATGTGCTCGCTGGCGGAAGACTTCTGCGGGCTAGTGGCATCGTGGCTTGAGATGGATCATCCTCCAGCAATTTTTTGGTTTGAGGACGTTGACTTCATCGAAGCGAAGCAGGGATGGTTGGCCGATCCCGGTGTAAAGCCGCAAGCTGCAGATCCTCTGCGGGAAGTTTTTGAGTACTTTCGATGGCGTAGTCACCCGAGTGTAGGACACGTTGGATACACTCATCGTGAGTCCCCGCTGGGGATCATGATTAACATTTCCCGGCGAGGCGAAGAGCTTCTCGACACTGTAGCGGAAGAGTGTTTTCACATATACCAAGATTTCGCGCACGGTCCTGGCTGGCGCGCCGAAGCAGGTGATGACGCTGTCGAGGGAGAAGCGAGAGAATTCGTGTCTTCTAGAGCCCCCCAGATTCACGCATTCTTGGAGTCCTGGAATAAAGGCCGTTCACCGGATGGCAGCTTCATGCTGAACACGTAATATTCGCCCAGGAGATGTCTCGACACGAATCCGGGTGAAACGATGGGCTCTGCCGGTTTCACTGGGATGGTCTTGTAAGATTTAGTGGAGGCGTAATGTGCTTTCCAAGATCGGGGGCTTGCGCGGTTGTAGAAGCTTAAACCACTGCGAGTGTATGTTTCTGATCACCCTGCTTCCAAGCGTCAACGGGGTGGAACGGATTTTGATTTAACAAGTCATCTAGATGCGGTTTAACTAAAGTTCATGTGGAATCCAAATGAACACTCTGACGAGGAGAATGCTCGGTGGTGTTTGCTGCGCGCTATTGAGTGGGGTAGTTGGCCATCATTTATTTCTCAACCCTTAGCTCCATTGACGTTTCTATTCTGGTCCTGGCAGGCTGTGGTCATGACCGTGATAGTTGCGAATGTGGTCTGGGTAGTGTTCATCGCTACAGGATGGTGATTGTACCCCTGGCATATTGGGGTCCTCTAGTGGTTCGATTAAAGTGGGTGGCATGCCCATCTCGGCATTCGTCCTCTATCGGAGAGAACATCCTGTTGTTGCGGTTGTTGCACTGCTCTGGCCCTTGCTGGTCATCCTCTTCGGTGTAATACCAGTTCAGATCGGCAGGATTCAGTTGATGTTTATGAACTCGCTAGGGTACAAGTCAACTTGAAGATGCGTTAAAGGGCTCCTGGCGCTTCTGGCGTTGAGCTGGTTCCATCGAACATTCCGTTTCGACGGAGCAATTCATTTTGCTGATTGAACAAGGTGTCGCGAAGTTAAGAACAAGTTTACGCTGAAGCCGTTCAACGTAAATTCTCCTGCCTGAAACACAACGTTTCCATCGGAGGTATCCCAATGGAAAAGCGTTTTTGCCGTTTTGCAGGCTTGCCCAACTCTTTCATGCAGTAGGCAAGCGTCTCCATGGCAACCGCATTAGCCTCCGTTTTGTCTTTAAATTCTATGTAGGGTGCGATCTTGTATAAGCGGCCGTCAATCACGCCAAGGCATAGTTTCCACTCACGATTAAGGAAGTGGACGGTTGGCGCATTGAAGTTCTGCGCCGTTGCGAACTCGCGTGGTATGAGCTCGTATTCCTTACTAGTGAACTCGGTCAAACCCTTCAATCCACTGATCGTTGAATCCAAACGGTAATCACCAACGGGGAAGGTCGGATGAGAGTGTTTCTTCTTTCTGAAAGGCCAAATCATAGCATTGGTAGATTAGGGCTCAGCATATGCTCCCGGCACGCCGATCAGATCCATCCCCTTGTCAATCGAGACGCGGAATGAAACGACCAAGAATGATCATTGTCACTTTGCAAATCATCTTGGCGCAAACTTTGCACGTTATTTGGCATGCTCTTCGAGTATAGACCAACTGGCGGGCAGCGTTAGCATCGTTTGCGGTTGAAAGACACGTCACTTCGGATGGTGCTTGATCTCCTCCATCAGATAAATGGCGCCGACAATTTTGAAATAGAAACGCCAGGTATAGTTCACGCGAGCCTGCCAGAGGTCGCGGGCTTCGTCGTATTTCTTGGCGTGGAGTGAGGGGTGATGGAGATCTTCGAGTAAGAGCGTCACCTGCTTGTCGAAGGCCCTTTGAATCTGTTTCGGCGCCTTGTTGTACGCTCTCAAAAAATGAGGTGTCCGGGCGAGCCTCATTTGCGGGCGCGTTTACGTTTCTTGGCGTCGAGCTTGGCGCTTTCGTGGTGGAGGTCCGCAAGGAACTCCGCAGCGGTGTCGAAGGGACCAGCGGTTTTGCCCTCGCGATACTCCTTTTCGCTCTGGGCGATGCCGCGATTGATAGCACGGCGCTCCACCGGGGTGTACTCATCCTCAGCGCTCGGGCTCTTGGGAAGAATGGTGATCGTCCCGCGCGAAACCTTGAGTTCGAGTTCGTCGCCACTCTTAAATCCCGCCTGGCGAAGGGCGGCCGGAGAGACGAGAACAGGTTTCTTGTTTTTGACTGCGACGGTCATGGTAAGTAATACGTCCGGAAGCTGGATTCGCTTTCAGTGTAGGGGTATCAGCGGCTTTCGTCAATGGTAGCGTTTGACACCCTTTTCCCCGAACCCCTATACTGAAAGTTAACTTCTTAGTTTCGGGTACCTTGCCCGGTAGAGGATTCAAATGCCAAAACGCACATTTCAGCCAAATAACCGTAAACGGGCAAAGAAGCACGGGTTCCTGGTACGCATGAGCACCAAGGATGGACGGGCAGTAATCGCGCGGCGCCGCGCCAAGGGCCGCCATAAACTCACGGTGAGTGACGAGAGAGCCGTCCGGTACGCCGACTAGTTTCGGCTTTCCGAAAAGCGCTCGTATTCTGCGAACTTCGGATTTCCGCATAACGTATAACCAAGGGAGCCGGATTACGAGCCCGTATTTTGCAGCATTTTGCCTCCAGGTACCAAGCGCAGGCCGCGAGGGGCCGAGGCTGGGATTCACGGTTCCGCGAGCGTTCGGAAAAGCAGTGAGCCGGAACCGGGTGAAAAGACGATTGCGGGAACTTCTGCGGGTTCGTTTACCCGAAATTGGTCCGCAATGGGATATCGTGATCAACCCGCGGCGCGCGGCTCTGACGGCGTCGCCGGAGGAGCTTCGACGCGCAGTGGATCGGTTGGTGACGCAATGCGGAAAGCGGTAATCGCCACTTTGCGTTTCTACAAGCGTTTTCTTTCCCCGCTGCTGCCTTCCGCGTGCCGTTTCGAGCCAACTTGCTCGGAATACATGCTGGAAGCCGTGGAGAAATACGGCGCGCGGCGCGGAATCTCGCTAGGCCTGCGGCGGCTGCTGCGCTGCCATCCTTTCCATCAGGGCGGGTTCGATCCGGTTCGCTAAAGGGCTCCAACGCAAATGGGCGATCTGCCAAACAATCCAATACAACCCGGCAAGCCAGGCAAGAAAAAAGAGCTGACCATGGAGGTTCGCCTGCTCATCGCTTTCCTGCTGATGGGCCTGGTCCTTTTTTTCAGCCAGTACCTTTATAAGACGCCTCCGCCTGGTCCGAAACAGGTTGCGCCCACCACGCCCGCACAGGCCGCGCAGGAGACCAAGAAGCCGGAGGCTCCTCCGCCCGATGCGGCGAAACCGGCGCAGACAGCCGCTGCATCGAAGCCCGTGCCCGGTCAGATTCAGGCGGCAAGCGAACAGGAATTCAACGTCGACACCAACATCTATCGCGTCCGCTTTTCCAATCGTGGAGCGGTGGTTCAGAGCTGGATGCTTAAGAAGTATCTGGATCACAACGGCAAGCCGCTGGAGCTGGTGAATCCCGCCAGCTTCGTGAAAGTCCCGCCGCCGTTTTCGATTTCGATGAAGGACGACCAGGCGGCCGGGGTTCTTAACTATGCGCTTTATGCGCCGAAGCCTTCCGAAGACGGCATGAGCATCGAGTACGAATTCTCGGATGGGAAGAATTACGCCAAGAAGTCTTTCCAGTTTTCCAAGAACGGCTATCTCTCGCAAGTAATCAGTGAAGTGACCGTGGGCGGCGCACCGGTTGAACACATGCTTCAATGGCGCGGAGGATTTGGCGACTATACCGTCCCCAATCGTCTCACCGAGCAGCATTCGGTGTATTACGATCTGGGGCAAAACAAGTTGATCACCAAGGACGCAAAGTCCGTGAAGGATGGTCCCCAGTCATCCAGCGGAAACTACTCGTTCGCGGGACTCGACGACCGCTTCTTCGCCTTCGTCGTGCTTCCCAAGGACAACACATCCACAAAAATAGAGACCCAAAAAGACGATTTCCCCCCGGCGCCCAACGGCAAGGATGAACTGCATGTCGGCGCCGCGGTGGGCGGCGATTCGGTAAATCGCTTGATGGTTTTCGTCGGACCCAAAGATGTCGATCTGTTGCGCAAAGTGGATCCGAAGCTGCAGCAGCTTGTGGATTGGGGCTTCTTCGGCGTCATTGCCAAGCCCATATTCCTGGTGCTGCACTGGCTGAACGATAACCTGCTGCACAACTACGGATGGTCGATCGTCGTCATTACCATCATCATCAATCTGTTGCTGCTTCCGCTTCGTTTTTCCGGCATGAAGTCGCAGAAAAAGATGCAGCGGCTGCAGCCACAAATCGCCGCGATCAACGCCAAGTACAAAGGCTTGAGCATGCGCGATCCAAAGAAGGCGCAACAGAACCAGGAAATCATGGGCCTGTACAAGCGGGAAGGCGCCAATCCAATGAGCGGTTGCCTGCCGATGATCGTACAGCTTCCCATTCTGTACGCGTTTTACAAGGTATTGACGGTAACCATCGAGTTGCGCGGCGCGCATTGGCTGTGGGTGACCGATCTTTCGCAGCCGGAGACGCTGGCCATCCATATTCTGCCGGTGGTGATGGTGGTCTCGCAATTCGTCATGCAGAAGATGACGCCTAACCCCAGCGTGGATCCCGCACAGGCGAAGATGATGCAGTTCATGCCGTTGATGTTCGGTTTCTTTTTCTACAGTATGTCCAGCGGCCTGGTGTTATACTGGTTGACCGGAAATTTAGTTGGGATTTTACAGCAGATGTTGATGAACCGGATCATGCCGACGGCCCCGGCCCCGCCGCCTCCCAAGGCCGTGGCCAAAAAGAAGAACTAGAATGATGGCTCAGAACATTGTCGACAATCTCGATCGGCGCTGCACGGGGCAGTCCATGCGGGCTGCGGATTGCCAGCCCCAAAAGAACTTACACTAGGACCTAACGTGGACGAAAAGAAGTACACGATTTCTTCGACCGGACCGCGCATCGAAAGCTTTCTCACGATGGCTATTCGAGATTTCGATGTGTCGTTCAAAATTGTCGACGGCCTGCATACGCATCCGGACATCGAGGATCCCGAGCTGGTGGTGAAATTCGAGGGCCGGGACGTCGACCTGCTGCTGGCCAATCGAGCCGAATTACTGCTGGCTCTGGAATTTCTCACCATGGAAGCGCTCCGCATGCCGGGCGAGGATCATTCGCTATTGTGCTTCGACGCGAACGATTATCGCCTGTTGCGCATCGAGGAACTTCGTTTGAGCGCCGTGGCCGCCGCCGAGCGCGTGAAGCAGACAGGGCGGCCGTTCCACTTCAGCCCGATGAGCAGCCGCGAGCGCCGCATCATACATCTGTGTTTGCGCAGTGAGACCGAGATCCGCAGCGAGAGCGCGGGCATCGGACCATTCCGGCAGGTTATAGTTTTGCCGTTAAATATGCCGCTGCCGGAGCCCATCCGTCCGCCGCGGCCGAGCGCTCCGCCGCCACCCGGACGTGGAGGGCCTCCAGGCAGAAGAGGTGGACCTCCGCCGCGTCGAGGCGGACGTCGACCTTCGTACTGAAATGTAGGGCAGGTTGGTAACCTCCCGCCGATTGTAAATCGGCGAGTGCCGATTGCCATCGGCCGGCTGGATGCCATCCTGCCCCACAAGAATGCAGATCCGAGACACCATCGTTGCCATCTCCACGCCGCCCGGCCGTTCGGGCTTAGGTGTTGTACGTATCTCCGGCGATCGCGCGCGCGATATCGCGGCTCGGATTCTGCGTTTTCATCCAAGCCATGAATGGAAACCCTGGGGTAGCGCCCTGGCTGAATTGGTGGACGACGACTCGCACGTGGTGGATCAGGTGGTGGCCGGTTTCTATGCAGCGCCGCGATCTTATACCGCCGAGGATTTGATCGAAATCTCCTGTCATGGCTCGCCCATCGTCTTGCGCTTCTGCCTGGACCGCGCATGTGCGGCCGGAGCTCGTCTGGCCGAGCCGGGCGAATTCACGCTGCGGGCTTTTCTGAACGGAAGAATCGACCTGCCGCAGGCGGAGGCGGTTCGCGATCTGATCGAATCCACGACGCTATACCAGGCGCGCGTCGCGGCGCAGCAGGTGGAAGGCTCAGTCTCGCGGCGCATTCGCCCGCTGAAGGAGCAACTGCTGGAACTGATCGCGCTGCTCGAGGCCGGCATCGACTTCGCGGAGGACGATATCAGTGTGGCGTCCGCGGAGGAAATCGCGCGCCGGTTGGATCCCATCGAGAAGGCTGTCTCCGCGCTTCTTTCTACTTTCGACTACGGCAAGCTGGTTCACTCCGGCATCACATTGGCCATCGTCGGCCGGCCGAATGTCGGCAAGAGCAGCCTGTTCAATCGGCTGCTGGAGCAGGACCGCGCGATCGTAACAGAGATTCCCGGCACCACTCGCGATCTGGTTTCGGAAACGGCCGCCATCGATGGAATTCCCATTCGATTCATGGATACGGCGGGCATTCGCGCCGGCCAGGATCTGGTGGAGTCGCTCGGGATTGAACGCAGTTATCAGGCGATGGTGGACGCCGACGTTACGCTGGCCGTGCTGGATCTCTCCCTTGCGTTTGAGCGAGACGACATGGCGCTACTCGACCGAGCCCGGCGGCAAGGCCGATATATCCTGGTTGGAAACAAGTCCGACTTGCCGAGAGTGGCGGAGCCACCCGAGGAGTTCATCGCCGTTTCAGCGATAACGGGCGAAGGGATTGAGCGGTTGCGTGAGAAGATCGCTCCGGCGGCTTCGAAAGTGCAGGAGTCCGGATTCATCACCAGTGTTCGCCACGAAGGTTTACTGCGCGAAAGCGTGGAAGCGCTGCGGCAAGCCCGCACCGCCGCTGAGTTCGGCATCCCACACGAAATGCTGCTTTTGGATCTCTACGCCGCGCTACGCCCTATCGATTCCATCACCGGCGCTACAACCGCCGACGATATCTTGAACCGGATCTTTTCGACGTTTTGCATAGGGAAGTAAAACAGAGCCGCGACGCTAGCGTGGGTTTGCCGAGTACGTACCGCGCATTTACAATAGAGTAGGCAGTTGCTTTGATCCGTTCCTTCTTATTCCTGACCATCGCCGCTCTTCTGGTACATGCGCAGCCGCCAGCTCAACAGGGCCAGCTCGACGGCAGCCAGACGCTATTTACGGTCCTCGCCGCGATCAACGTGGCCGGTTACGACACCGGGTTGGACTCGCCTGCCACACCTCCCATTCGCAAACAGATTCGAGACATCATCAGCGCGAAAAACCTGCCTTCGGTGCAGGCCTTGAAGGAATTTTACGCGTCGCACACGCTGGGAAATGCCGATGCCGATTTGAGCCAATACATTTCGTTCGCGCTCTCGGTGGATGGGCCTCCGGAGTTCCAACTACGGATGCCGCCGGCCGAGGTTCCCCTGGACGTCAGGAAACTTGACGGGCTCAATTCGCTCCTCGCGCGATTCTATCAAGAGGCCAACATCGAGGATCTTTGGAAGCGGTCTCAGCCGGCTTTCGATCAGGTGATCGCCGGTTATCACGGGGGCGTAACGAAGGCGCTGCTGGAATCGAACGCCTATCTACGCAATCCAACCAGCGGTTACCGCGGCAGGCACTTTCAGATTTTTGTCGACGTACTGGGCGCGCCAAATCAGATTCAGACCCGCAGTTATAAGGACGAGTATTTCGTGGTGGCAACGCCCTCACCAGAACCGCAGTTCGATGAAATCCGGCATGCGTACCTGCACTACCTGCTGGACCCGTTGTCGCTGCGCTACTTCGAACAATTGAACCGTCTGAAGGGGCTGGCGGATTTCGCGGCGCCCGCGCCGGCGCTGGACAGTTCGTACAAAGACGATTTCATGCTGCTGGCTACCGAGTGCATGATCAAGGCAGTGGAGAGCCGTCTGACTCCCGGATTGCAGAATCGCCAAGCCATGGTCGACCGCGCGCTTCGCGAGGGATTCGTTCTAACTCCAGCCTTGGCGGACGGCCTTGCCGTATACGAAAAACAACCGGAGTCCATGCGATTGTACTTTCCAGACCTGGTGGGCCAGATCGATCTCGCGAAAGAAGACAGACGTTTGGACAAGGCCCAATTTGCGAAAGAGGCTACCGTCAAGAAAGCCAAACCCGGCCCGCCTCGCCCCGAGCCCGTGCTGACCGGCGCCGCGAAAACGCTGGAAGAGGGCGAAGCGTATTATGGAAAGCGCGATTTGGAACACGCCCGGCAGAGCTATCTGAAAGTGCTTCAGCAGACCAGCGAAAGCGCGTTGCATGCGAAAGCGTATTATGGTTTGGCGCGCATCGCCGCGCTGCAAAAGGACCCGGAGCTGGCTGAGAAGCTGTTCCAAAAGATCCTGGAATTATCGCCGGACAAGGACACGAAATCGTGGGCTTACCTGTACCTGGGGCGCCTGGCCGACGCCTCCGGAGAGCGTGCCCAGGCGGAGAAACATTACCACGCGGTTCTCGGGATCGAAGGCGCGCCCGCCTCCGCCAGGACAGCGGCTGAGAAGGGACTGGCCGAGCCGTTTCGCAAAGACAAGTAGTTTCGTTGGGGCGATTCCCAGCGCCGATATTTTCGAAATAGGAGCTTTCATGAAGACGAGATTCAAGAGCTGGATAGCGCTGCTCTGCGGCCTGCTGACGCTGGGGTTTTCTCCGCTTTGGGCGCAAAAACCGAAGTCTCAAAAAGAAGTCGACGCGCTGCAGGCGGTGATGACGACGAAGAATCCGGACGAGCAGATAAAGGCCATCGAGAATGTTCTGACTAACTTCGCCGACACCGAATACAAGGTCGTGCTTCTGCAATTCGCAACGCAGGTCGAGGCTCAAAAAGGCGACTATGCGCAGACCGTATTCTACGCCGAGCGGTTACTCGAGGCAGATCCGAAAAACGCCTATGCATTCGTCACGCTGGCGGGTGAGACAGCACGGAACACGCGCGAGTTCGATCTCGACAAGGAAGAAAAACTCAGCAAGGTCGACAAGTGGGCCAAGGCGGGCATCGAGGCGGCGAAAACCATGCCCAAATCGAATCCCACCCTGACTGACGAGCAAATGGAAGGCTTGCGGAAAGATCTCCAATCGCAGGGCTACGTCGCCATGGGGATGGGAGCCACACTGCGCAAGAAGAATGAGGACGCAATTGCGAACTACAAGCAGGCAGCGGCTGTGGCGGCGACACCGGATTCCACGGTGTGGGTTCGCTTAGGACAAGCCTACATGGATTCCGGCAAGTTTGATGAAGCTGCCGCGGCGTTGGACAAAGCTCTGAGCGATCCCACGGCGCCCGACTCAGTCAAACAAATCGCGCAGTCGAAGAAGACCGAGTTAGCGGCCAAGAAGGCAGGCACTGGAGCCAAGCCGTAAGAGGATGCCGAAAAACGTTGAACCGAGCCGTGACCGTAAGAAGCTGTGAAAAAAACGCTCCAAGATCCACACAGGCAAGAATGCCTGTGCCACAAGTTGCACAAACGTGTGGCACAGGCATTCTGGCCTGTGTTGGTTTGCGATTTTTCAGAGCTTCTTAGGGAGCGCCGTCAAGAGTTTTACGCATGAGCGCCGACCTGGACGTACTCGAAGGAGTTCTTGGCCATCGTTTTGCAAATCGGGAACTTTTGGAACGCGCCCTAACGCACAAGTCCTGCGCTTCGGAAAGAAACCCGGAAGAGCCCAGTACCGACAACGAGCAGCTCGAATTCCTGGGCGATGCAATCCTCGGATTCGTGGTCAGCCAGACTTTGGTGGCGCGTCATCCCACCTATCCCGAGGGGCGTTTATCGAAATTGAAAGCTCACCTGGTGAGCGCCTCCCATCTGCATCAAGTAGCCTTGGTGGCGCAATTGGGGACGCACTTAATCCTGGGCCGCGGCGAGGAGATGAGCGGGGGCCGGGAAAAAAAGGCGCTGCTCGCGAACGCATTGGAAGCGGTGATCGCGGCGCTATATTTGGATGGCGGCTTGGAACCGGCATCCAACTTCATCGTGAAGCACGTCGTTGGCGAGGAGGCGGCTCCGGACGAAGCAGCTCAGGTCACCGATTACAAGAGCGCCTTACAGGAGATGGCCCAGGCTTTGAAGTTGCCCCAGCCACGCTACACGACCGTTGACGAACGCGGTCCGGAACACGCCAAGACTTTTATGGTGGAAGTGCGCGTGGGCCGCGATTGGGTGAGCCAGGCAGAAGGCTTCTCGAAGAAAAGCGCGGGGCAGATGGCCGCGCAATTGATTTTGCAACAACTCGCCGATTGGGACCGGTAGCCGGTGCAGCCGTCCACGCAGAAAATTCAAAGACCGTTTCTGCCGATCCTTGCGCTCAGCGCGGGGATCGCAACATTTCTGATCTGGTTGATTTATTTCAAAGGCAAAGTGGCCGCTCCGGATTGGGTGTTGTTACTAC
>CATPCJ010000005.1 GCA_955652915.1 uncultured Bryobacteraceae bacterium | reverse complement strand
GCGTGAGCCCGCTCCCGCATTGTCCGCCCACTCCGCATCAGCCGTGCACACCGCCGAGCCCACCGCCACTATTGTGCGTGAGCCCGATCCCGCACTGTCCGCCCACTCCGCATCAACCATGCACACCGCCGAGCCCGCCGCCACTATTGTGCGTGAGCCCGCTCCCGGCGCATTGTACTCCGGTGAGTCCGCAGCCCGGTTGCACACCGGTGAGTCCGCAGCCCGGTTGCACACCGGTGAGTCCTCTGCCGCAGTGCCTACCGCACTCGCCGGGTTGTCCGGTGAGTCCGAACTGCACTCCACCACCAACCACGGTCACCCAGACGTTCACGCCCGGTCCGCAAACCACTCCGGTAGGCGGGGGTGCTCCGGGAGCCGGTGGTCAAGCTGCGGCGCAGGCGTTTTATCCGACGCCGACGATTTACACATACACGCCGCATACCTACACGCCGACGACGATTCACACGCCGTACACGCCACAGACCGACACGCTGACCACGATTCACACGCCGTACACCCATACGCCGTACACGCCATTTACGCCGGCAACGCCGCACACACCTTATACACCGTTCACTCCGGTTACCGTATCGGGGCCAACCACGCCGTTCGGCGGCGGGGGCGGTGGTGGCGGCATCTAGCGTGAATATTCGCCAGAAGTACTGAGCCATGACTTCTCGGCATGGGGCTTCCCGACGGGTGATCTTGTCCCCGGACAAGTTGAACCTTTACGACAGCCTCTGCCCAAGGGAGTGGTTCCGCAGTTCGCAAGCAGGGGCCGGGTAACTGCCCGGCCCCTGTCATTTTTCAAGGAGCGGCACGTGTTTCTGACAGCCTATAATCTTCCTCACTACCTGATGGCCAAAGGACTCATCAGCGCCCAATCCGTTGTGGAGGGCGACTTCATGCTGGCCGAAGCCGGACGGCGCAACCGCAATTTCAAAGTCGTCCGCCGCAAACAACCCGGCCTGTTCGTCAAACAAATCAAGAGCACGGAGGCGCAAGCCATTTCCACTATCGAGCGTGAAGCCGCCTTCTATCGGGCCGTGCATTCCGATCCACGCTATGCGGCCATCGCGCAAATGATTCCTAAGTTCGTCGACTATGAACCGCCTCGCCACGCGCTCACTCTCGGCCTGACGGAAAATGCAGAGAGCATCTCCGAGCATCACGTGCGACAGGCGCAGATCCCGGAGAACACCGCGCGATTGATCGGGAAAGCGCTGGGGATAGCTCACTCGCACGGTCCCACCATGGTGGCGGATCCCGCGACGCGCGCCCTGTTTCCGTATCAGGCCCCTTGGCCGATGACACTGGAGCAGACGGGCTTTTCGTTCCTGGATAATTTCCCGCCGATCGGGCCGCAGTTATCCGCGTCGATCCGGCAGTCTCCCAAGCTGCTGCCCATGCTCAGCGCGCTGCGTCCGCTGTGGCAGTACGACAGCTTGATTCACGGCGACATGAAATGGGACAACTGCCTGCTCTCCAGCCGCGACGGAGTGGAACTGAACTTGACGATTGTAGATTGGGAGCTGGCCGACATTGGCGATGGCGCCTGGGATGTCGCGACGATTTTCAAGGAGTACCTGGTTGCCGCCATTCTCAATAACAGCGCTCGCCAGGCGGCCGCGGCACAGAATCAGCCGGCGCCCGGCGCACAGACCCTCGAAACCATGCAGCCGTCGATTCGCGCATTCTGGAAAGCTTATGCCGCGGCTCGCGGCCTGGGCGCGGACACTGGAAGATATCTGGACCGTGCCGTACGCTATACGGCGGCGCGCATGATTATCGCCGTGCTGGAGTACCTGAATGCTTCCCCGCAATTCAGTGCGCTTGGTCCCAGCATGCTGCAAACCGCCGTGAGTTTATTGGAAGCGCCGCAAATGGCCGCGATGCAGATGATCGGAGTTCCGGTTTCATGACCTACAACATAGCCGAAGAAATCACGCCCATCCTGCGAGCGATCGCCGTACTGAGCCCAGCCACGTTTTTGTTCAAAGGGGAACCCGTGCAAGTGACGCCCGGACCGGTGCAGGCGCTGGCGGGCTTTCCCAACCATCCTCTTCCACAGACGCCCTTGATTCGGGACATGCAGAACCAGCTCTACATGCGTTGCTATATGCGGCGCTTCGAAGAAGAGCCGCTGGTGTCGAATACTCCGTTCACGTCCGACCCCACGTTCGTAGGCAAATTGTCGCTGAGTAACCGCTCGCAACATCGCTGGGAAAGCGGATGGACGGTGTACGCCATTGCGCAGAACGGCCAATTGTCGCTGCAAAAGGGCGACCGTCAACGCATGGCGATCCCGGGAGAATACATATCGACGGGCCCGCCGGGAATGCCCCCGCAAATCGGGTCGGTAGTCACGGTGGCGGTGCCGCGCGAGTCGGCGAACTCGCAGCCGGCCTTTTATTTCATGTACGGCGAGACTTTGTCGGACGTGTGGGATGAGTATGCGCTGCTCCGATTTTATTTCCACGCGACCAGCGAGTGCGCACCCGATCTCATTGAATACCTGACGCTGAATCTGAACCGATACCAGGTTCCATTCCGCATGAAGGCCTTGAATGAACCAGTCATGTATCAACGTAGCGACGCGGTTGTGCTCTACCTGGCCAAACGCTATCATGGCATCGCGACACGAATTGTTCGCGGCATGCCTAACTCCCTCGCGGCGCAACTTAGAGCCACAACGCCACTGTTCAGTCTGCCGCTTCAGCCCGGCGTGGGCATCGCGGAGGATCCGAATAGCGGCGAAAGCTTTGGCATGAATCGCTGCCGCATGGTTGCTGAAGGCATCGTGGATGCGTGGATGGCGGGGGACCAGTCGGCCGGCACGCGATTGAACGCCATCGCCGCCCGATTTGCAGCCGGCGGATTCAATTTCTATCGTCCGTATCTTAGTCCGGGATCCATTGACTTCCATGAGGTTCCGCTGGAGGTGGATTTCGCCTATGCATGAAAACATGTTCCTCGACACAGCGGATCGAATCGGACGAAGGTTGTGCCGCGATGCGGTCTGGTCCGGAAATGCGTGCAACTGGTTGGGCTGGGCGTTGGAGGTTGTGGGACCCACTTGGACCCCGGTCTACCGCGCGCAGAACGCCACCATCTACGATGGCACCGGCGGCATAGCGCTGTTTCTCGCGCGTCTGTGTCAGTTCACGCGGGATTCCCAGCAGCGTACGGCGGCACTCGGCGCCTTGAACCGATCGTTCGCGGCCCTGCCCGAAGTAACCGATCTGCTGCGGCACAGCGTTTATAGTGGGGCGGCCGGCATCGCGTATGCGGCAATCGAAATCGGCGAGGCGCTGGGCGATGAGCGCATTTGGTCGCGCGGCCTGCGCGAATTGCGCGACCCGCGAAATGTTCAACCGAACGAAACCTACATTGACATCATCGGCGGATGTGCCGGCACGATTCAAATGCTGCTCGACATTGGCCGCCGGTACCGTGCCGATGACTTGCTGGAAACGGCGGCGGCTCACGGAAAAGTATTACTCAAGACTGCTGTGAAATCGGATGCGGGATGGTCATGGGATACTCTGCCGGGAAGCGGCGAGAAGCATCTGCTGGGCTACGGCCATGGCGCGGGCGGCATCGGCGGCGCTCTGATGGAGTTATGGAATGCAACCGGCGAGGCGGAGTATCGCGAGGCGGCGCTCCAGGCCTTCCTCTACGAACGGTCCTTTTTCAGCGCGGAACAACACAACTGGCCGGACCTGCGCTCGATGGCTCCGTTGGGAATCACTACGCCGCAAGCCGTGTACGCGATGGCCTGGTGCCACGGGGCTCCAGGAATCGGATTGTCACGACTGCGCGCGCACGAGCTGCTGGCGGACGACGCCGGCATTTTGCAGGATCTGAACGAGGCGTTGTACAGCACCGCGGGCGCGTGTTCCTCCGTCACATTTCCGGCCAGCGGTAATATGAGCCTGTGCCACGGCCTGGGAGGCAACTCGGACCTCTTGTTGGCCGCGGCGGACAGTTTGGATCGCAGCGACCTGCGTCAGATCGCGGAAGCGGCCGGCAGGCAAGCCATCGCTCAGATTCAGGTCTCGGACATGCCTTGGCCCTGCGGAGTGAATGGCGGAGGAGAAACGCCCAACCTGATGCTTGGACTGGCGGGCATCGGGCATTTTTATTTAAGGCTGTACGATTCCGCGCGCGTTCCATCCATTCTACTTTTGAGAGATTCAACAGCGCGGGCGGTAGCGAGCCGGACGACAACGGCAGCCGCCGATTAGCACGGGGCTGGGACACTTTGTCTGCGGCCTCGAGACTCTTTCCCCGAGCATCGAGACGAGTCTCGATGCGGCAGACTGAAGTCCGCGCTACGTCAGAATCGGCACGTAAGCGAGTGAGGAGAGCCAGATCATGTACTCCTCTTCCTCTTTCGAAAGCGGCCCTCGATTCATTGCTCCCACCATCCCCTCGAGTTCGGCAGGAGTTAACGGGGAACACAGAACGCCGTCGATCTCCGGACGGCTGAGCACGAACCGGTAGTGATCGCAGACGTCCGGCAGCCAGTAATGCGAGGGCAACCGCATCTGCTGGAACATCTCTTTGGTGATGCGCGACATGGCGCTCTTGAAATTAAAAACCAGTCCCTTGCGAGATGGGCGCATGTAAGGAAACAGATCGGTGCGCGCGCCGGGGTGAGCGCAATTGAACCGGATGTAACTGATGTCCAGCAATCCGTAGTGATCGGCAACCAGCGCTAACGGACGCTGATGAAAAGTGGCTCCGATTGCGCAGGCGCCGTTGTGTCGCGCGTTTCGGGCTCGCTCGATAGCCGGCACGCGCGAATAGAAACTCTGATCGTTCGAGACCGCTCCTGCAATCAACAGATCCACGCGTTCCAACCCCGGGATCTCGTTGATAACCTCGTGGAATTGCAAGATCGAGAAGAGCGGCTCATCGAGATACGAAACCACTCCGACCACCAGTTCATCGCGGCGGGATTTGTTGCCGTCCAGAATTTTCGCGAGACCCTTGCGAACGCCTTCATAAAGCGGCCAGTGCAGATCGGCGGTAATGAAGAAGAAATTGATACCGGCTTCGTAAGCCGCCACGACGGTATCCGGCGAGAAAGTCATGCCGAGGCAGAATGGACTCACCAGCAGACCGCTTTTCCCCAGCGGCAGGCGATCCGTCGGCTTCGGCAGGGTACGGCGGGGTTGGCTGGAAACCAGAGCTGGCTGCATACGAAGATCGTCTCAGTATAACTTGAAAAGCGCCGGTTTTAGCCTGTTTTTTGCTTATTTCTTACTCACGGATTTCTCGACCGCCAGCACGGCTGTGTCGTTGTCGGTTAGCTTAAGGTCACTGCCTGAAATCTGAAGACGTTCGCCGGAGGTCCGGTCGAAGACGCCGAGCCGGAGCCGGTAACTCTCGCCATTCCAAAGTGTGGGCGGACGGAAAAGTAGCCGCTCTATCCCCGCGTCACCCGGTTGCCACATAAGTGTTGGCGGATTGCCGTTGAGGATTTGGTGATCCAGATATCCAACTACGTTGCCGCTTTGATCCAGCACGTGGGCGAAGCACCAATAGTCGCGATCCACCGGCTTTAGACAGCGCCAGCGCAGCTTCACCTCAAAGCCTTCATCGGTGTGATGCAGGTCGATACCTGCCAGTTGAATCTTGCCCGCGAACGTCACGTTGCAGCTCGGAGTGCCGTCCAGCGCGGCGCTCAGGAACACGCCGGCCTGGATGAACTTGTTTGATTCACGGTTCGCGTAGACGTGCGCGACGCCGCCATCGGGAAGGGCTCGCGCGATCGGCAACTCCACAAATCTTCCGCCTTCCCGCACTTCCTTCAGGGCTGCACCGCCAAGATTATTGAAATTGGCAGCTTGTGGTTCGCCGCCTTCTTTGTGGATAAAGTAGGCGCTGGAATTCAAGATCGATAAAAGCGTGGCCGGATCGGTTTGATACGCGGTTGTCGTAATATCGAACGGGAGCTTATTGCGAATTGCGGCCAGTTGAAAGTTGTCTGCATTGAAGCGCACGCTGTCCGTGCCCAGGATCGCCGATTTTCGCTCGCCGCCCGCGAGCTTGGCCGCGCGATAGATGTCCAAAAGGATTTCCTGTTGAGGCCATCCGGCAGGATCGTACCTTCGGGCATAATCCAGCCGGGGCGCGACGAAAAGAAGGCCGCCTAATTCGAACCGCCCATTCCCGAAGACGCCGAAGGACGTTTGCAACATGCTCAGCAATGGAAGTGCCAGCAAGGCGCACGCGGCGAGCGCGGCTTTCATCTTGTGCTTCGACAGGGCGGTCTCAATCAGAATGGCCAACGCCAGGGCGAGTGCGGGAAATAGCGGAGCGGCGTAGCGTAGATCGCGGTAATGCCCGAACACCAGAAACAGGACCGGTGATCCCCACAGAGCGCAAAGGACGAGTCCCCGCCTTCCGGCCGCCGGAATCGATTTCGCAAAAGCAAGTCCCAACAAAAGAAGCGCGATGAAGTACAACGTCGGGCCGGCATTCCACAAATTCGTCAGGTAACTTGAAATGCCGGACCACGACAAGATATCACCAGTGCCGTAGATCTGCGCGGTGCCGGCAGATCCCGCTTTCAGGGCAGTGCCCAATACCGAACGACAGTTGAAGAAATACCACGGCCCCGCCAGCACCAGAGCCGGCGCGGCAAAGGCGGCTAGTGTCTTGATACGCAACGTGGAGCCCCGCGCTCTAATTGCAAAATAGAGCGTCGGAATCAAAACATATAGCGGAAAACTCATCTTCAAAAGCAACCCCAGCGCGCACACTACGCCCAATAGGAACGCCTTTGAAGCGCCGTCGAACTCGTTCCATTCCGCCACAAGACACATTCCCAGGCAGACCATCGCCGCGAGTCCGCACTCCACCAGAAACCATCGGGAAAGGCCGTAGAGTATCGGCATCGTCCCGGCCACGAAGACGGCGATTAAGCCGGCCCGCGGGCCCGCGTACTTCTTGCCGAGCCAATACAATGAACCAAACATGACTAACAAGAACGACAAATTTACTGCGTATGCCGCACGGGTTTTGCGTCCGGCAATCCAGTAAACCGGCGTGGGCAGAGCTGCGATCAGAGGCGGCTTGTCCTGCATGCCATGGAGAAACTGTCTGGAAAAGCCGCGCAGCCCGCCGTCGGCCAATGCATCGTAAAAGACGAGGCTCTTGGACAAGTAATAGGCGTCGTCCCAACTGGGCGGGGAACGATCCAGCAGCAACCAGAGGAAGGTAGCGCCTACGAAGAAGAGGCTGAGCGCGATGGCGGCGAGCCGGTAGCTGCGTTGTTCCAAGTTGCCATGATACTTCGGTCTCGGGGGTGACAGGCTCCCGCTGTCCCAAGCCGTCCCGATCCTGAACCATGCGCCTACGTCCTTCGGCGCGTGGACAGCGGGTGCCTGTCACCTCTTTCGTGTCAGCGGTGCCTGTCACCTCTTTCCCTCTTGCGGAAGCGCCCCTACGCCCACATCGGAGTCTGCACCGGGGGATCGATAATGTCCGGCGGCGCAGGATCCGGCTCGGGGCCGGGCAGATGAGGCTCGGCGGGATCGGGATCATTCGGTGGCAGCTTGGGTTCAGAGCTTGGCATTGGAATACTCCTTCCCGGATCTTCACGCAGTTTTTGTGCCAACAGGCATTCGAACGATCCTTCAATAAGTTACGCGCTGACCTCTGCATTCGGCCGGTAGCAAATGCCTATTGAAAGTGAACCACTACCGTGTTTGAAACCTGTTTTTTTATTAATTTTATGTCGTTCACGGATATATAGACACTGTGCGTAGTCGGCAGCGTCACGTTCACCTGGTCCACGCCTCCGTATTGTATTTGCGGACCCGCGTAGGCCGGCGTCAGATCCTGACCGGCGATGCGAACCTTCGCGGTTTGTCCGCCTCCGCGAATGCCTACTCCGTAAAGGATGAGCGTGTTCTGGTCCTGGTCCGTGCCGAGATTGATCGGGTTCGGCGTGCAATTGCCATGGCCGTCGCACCTGCCAGCTTGCTGCAATAATATCGAGCCATCCGCATGCACTGTTTCGACGGCTGCCGCGGCCGCGCCTGTCCCGGTCCCGTCGGCTGAGAATATTCCCGGCGCAACGTTTGCAATTGTGGCTTGGCCGCTTTCCAGATCGCCCGACGTGCCTCTCACGATCACGGTCGACTGGCCCAACGGAACGTCGGCGGGGACCACGGCGTTGATCTGTCCCGGCGATACGAACTTCAAGGCCGCCAGCCGATCCACTCCTGCAGAATCGCGGAAGATCACCGATACTCCGCCCAGCGTCGCCGGCCACGGAAGCAGCGCGGCGCTCACCGGGCTGGCTACCAGATTGTCTCCGAAAATCGACGCCAACGAATCGGGAGCAACCACGGTCTTGAAACTTGCGGAGTTGGCAACCACTAATTGTCGTGGGATTACATTGAGTGTAACGGCGTCCGAAGTGGCGGCTGAGAATTGCGCGGTTCCTGCGTAGGACGCCGTAACGGTCCGCGTACCCGCGGAGCTAAACGAGGTCGTAAGCAGCGCTTGGCCCGCTGTGTTGAGATTCGCGGTTCCAAGCGTGGCCTGTGCAGTCTGAAACGTCACCATCCCGCTGGGAACGCCGGTGCTCGACGTCACCGTCGCGGTTAAGGTAACGGTCTGTCCCACCTGTGTTGGATTTGGCGTCGCGCTCAACTGGATGGTCGTCGCGGCGCCGGTGACCTGCAAGCTAAATGGCACAGAAACGCTGGCTGCGAAATCCTGATTGCCGCCATAATTCGCAACGATCGAGTGCGTACCCACCGTGAGACCAGTCAGAGTGATTGTGGTCTGTCCAGCGCTGTTCAAGATTCCGGCGCCGAGCGTTTTGGAATTCTCCGTCAGCGTCACCGAACCTGCCGCCGAGGCAGCGTCGCTCACCACCTGAATTTGAAACACAACTGCCTGGCCATTGGCGGCGGGCGAAGGCGAGACACTCCTGACGACGGTGCCGGTGGGCCGCTTCCCAACTATAAGAACCAGGGGCTGTGCCGTTGTCGCAGGAGAAAAGAATACATCTCCGTCGTAGCCGGCGGCGATTAGGTGCGTGCCCGGCGCGAGGATACCGCTGAAAGAAGCTGTGGATGAATTGTCGCTGGGCCTGAGCAGCAGTACCGCCAGGATCGAATCTCCGTCTTTCAACGTTACCCCGCCCTCCGGCGCTCCCATGGTGCCTGCCACGGTGATGTCTATTTGTACTCGCTGGCCGGCCGGAACCGGATTCTGCGACGGAGTCAGCACGATGCTAGGATGCGCTTGAATCGTGGTGACGAAATTTGCGGCTGAAACACTTGGCGCCAGCATTCCGTCGCCCGAATAACTGCAGGCGACGAGGTGCAAGCCCAAGTTGAAGGCTGTTGTAAGTTTCGCCGTCCCATCCGCGGCCAGGCTCGACGCGCCGGCAACAGTTCCGTTATCGGTAACCTGTACACTTCCTGTGGGCGTCAGACCGCTATCGTCGCTCACGGCGATGGCAATCGTAACGGGAGCGCCAAACATCGTGGTGGCGGGCAGTGTACACGTCGTCGCGGTTGGAGAAAGCGCCCAACAGGGTAGACTAACGAGAATTGCAAGCAGGCCAAACCGGGAAAACAGCGGGTACCGCATATAAAAACCTCTGAGGGAATCTTATCCCAATTGAGGCCCGATGGATTGGCTGAGGAATTCGTCCACTTCCGCGCGGCTCGGCGCTGAGGCCTGCGCGCCCATGCGCGTTACTGAAATGGCGGCGGCGGCGTTCGCAAATCGCAGCGCATCGGCGATGGCGCGAACTTCACCCAGCGCGACCGCCAAGGCGGCGTTGAACGTGTCGCCGGCGGCCGTCGTGTCCAGGGGCACAACCGGGCAAGCGCCGCTCCACATCTCCGTTTCGTCATCACTGTAAAAACAGCCTTGGCCGCCGAGTTTCAGCACCACTGCCGCGGGACCGCGTTGACGCAACGCTCGTGCCAGCGCCGGCGCGTCGGAAGCAGTGACCCGCGCGACCGGAAGGCCAAGCAGCACCGCCGCTTCGGATTCATTCGGAGTAAGTATGTCGACGTTGGCCAGCATTTCCGATGAAAGCGGCTGCGCCGGGGCAGGATCGAGAATAGTGCGCGCGCCTTCCTGGCGAGCCAGCTTCAAGGCCGCCGCAACCGTATCCATTGGCGACTCCAGTTGAAACAACACGAACCTGGCTCCGTGGAATACCGGACGCATCGATTCGGTTTCTGACGCAGTCAATGCGTGGTTCGCGCCGGAAGCCACGACGATGGAATTCTGACCGCTGCTCTCCACCCCAATCAACGCTACCCCCGTGGCATGCGACTTGGTCGCGTGAACCGCGCTGACGTCCACGCCGGCGGCCGAAAGGCTGGCCTTCAGATGATCGGCGAACACATCGTAGCCAACTCGTCCCACCATCCGAACCTGCGCTTTGTTGCCGGCCAGCTTGGCGGCGGCGCACGCCTGATTGGCGCCTTTACCGCCGGGGATCATCTGGAAGTTTCTTCCGAGGACCGTTTCGCCGGGCACGGGCAGGCGATCCACGGCCACCACAAAATCCATGTTCAGGCTGCCCACGACCACGATGGTGGTCATCGGTTCAAATCGATACCAAATTTCTTCAGCTCTTCGGCGTAGTAGCGCCGCAGCAGCAGATCCCACTCTTCGGTGCCTTCGGGAATATCTTTCTTTTGCGAGCGGATCTTGGTGCGAGCGGCGCGGTCCACTTTTTCTTCCATGGCCAGCAGCTCGGTCATCGATTTTACGATTTCGAGCCGCACGTCATTGGGGTCCTTCTTCAGCCGGAACTCACGTGCCTTGCGAAATGACGCGACCAGCTTGTGAGAAATATCGTTGATCTTGTCGCGCGACAATTTCATGTTGTCGCCGGTGTCGCGGCCCGACGCGCGAATCACCTTGCGCTGCGAGATCAAGGTATTCTTGATGCGCCGGAACATCTCCTGATAGCTGACGCCTTCGCGCCGCATGTAGTCGCTGTACTCGCTCAGCACCTCGCGCACCTCGTCGTTGAGCCGGTCTTCCACTTGCAGCTCTTCTTCGATCCCATGGGCGATCAGTTCAATCGCCGCATTGGGATCCGTGGTTTCGATGACTCGGGGGGTCATCCGGCTTACGAGTTGTCTGGCGAGGTACGAGATGAATTCTCTGCTAAGCAGCATGCTTGTGTTTTACTTTTTGAGGCAGCGACCGCTTTGAACTGCCCGACCCTTTGATCCCCCATCCACCAGGGAAGACCGGTGACCGTTCCCCAATTTTCGCACAACGCCGGTGGTCAATTGGGCAGCTCGCCCTGATGATTCGCTAGAAAAGCCTGGTCGATCGCCTTGCGGCCCTGGAAGCCTTCGTGAACTCCATGCCAGAAGTGAATTCCGGACTCGCCTAGCTTCCAGCAGAGGTAGACCTCTTCACCGCTCAACAAAGTCGGAAAATCAAGGAGGCCCACGTCCAGATCTTTTACCAGACAACCGATCTCTTCAATTCTTTCCATGGATGCTTTCAAAAGCAGCACGCTCGACTCGCGCCGGTCCCGGTGCTCGAGCACTTTGGTATGGTCCACCCTTACGCCGCCGAGCATCATGATTCGCCGCGAGAAATTCTGCATTTCCTCCTCGGCTTGCTCATAACCGGACTTGGCGGCTATGGCATCTCGAATAATCGATTCCACTTCGGGCAGGAGTCGTTCGGCTTGCTGAAGGGTGAAGAATCGGGGCATCCAGTCAGACGCCGGAAACCTGGACAGCCAGGGACCGGCTTCGCGGACCGTCGAACTCCGCGAATATGATGTTCTGCCAGGTGCCGAGCAGCACGGAAGCGTTTCTCACTTGCAGGCAAAGCGTCTGGCCCATGAGCATGCCACGCATGTGCGAATCGGCATTCCGGCGTTCACAATCCGAGAATTCCGGGTCGTTGTGGCGGTAATATTGGCCGGGCTCGACAACCTGTTCGAAGAAATTCTTGACATCGTGCAGCAGCGCATCCTGCCATTCGTTCAGGAACACAGCCGACGTCGTGTGCAGGGATTGCAGATGCACCAAGCCATCGCGGACACCGCTCTTGCGCACGATTTCATTGATGCGCTCGGTGATGTTCAGCAACTGCATGCGTTCGCTGGTGATCCAGTCGAGTATCCGGTGGAAGACCTTATAACCGCTGCCTGAAGCGCTTTCGCCGGTCTTTGGCTCGGCTTCCAGAACCTGCATCTTCGGTTTGTTCATGGAGTGTTTATCCTTACTTCCTGATACGTTATCCGGCCACAAACGGATTCAAGAATCGGATAATCGTAACTCATACGATTATACCAACGTCCTAATGTGCATCCCCTTGCAATGGGTTGTTGCTGTTAGCATCGCTAGATCCAATGCTTCCTGGCGACCTCCTCGGCCCTTAGTGGATTCGAATCTGGTCCTTCTCTACTTGTTGTTTCCATGGCAAAGCTTTCACGGTTCTCGAGATACTCACGCGTTCGGAGAATCACTTCCCTGCCGGCGGCGACCGCGGCTTGACGAGGGTCGGCCGGATTAATCCGCTTGGCGATGGCATCGGCTTCCAGGAGATTGTCCCCGGCCTTCGAATTCCAGTTTGGCGATCAGGCTGCCCTTGCCGGAGTTCGGACCCCCGAAAACGGTAGGACGGCCACTCTTTACGAGGCAACGCGCGGCACCTCGTGGTTACGATCTCCCGGCTGCCCCGGCAAATAGCGGATCTCAAATATCCGGCCATCGGGCTGCTCCATAACCTCCAGGCCCGTACCATCGTCGCGATAGAAGAGCGACGCGCCTGCCTTTAAGGTTTGCGCCCGCGCGTATGCGATTGCCGCTTAACCGCGACATCGAAGTTGTCGTCAAAAAGGTATGGATTCGTCATAGGAATCTCGCTAAGACGATACCGTCGCGCATCTACTCGCGGCTCTCCTGATACTCTTCCAGCCACGCCATTTGGATGGCTTCCAGTTTACCCTCGGTGGACTTCTTGGGATCGTCCTTGAAATCTTCCAGCTCCGTGATCCATTGATGCAGGTCGGTGTAGCGCAGGTGCGTTGGATCGAGGTCGGGGAACTTCTCCGATAAGGAGAGCGCGATGTCTTCGGTGTGGTCCCAGGTGAGTCCAGGCATCAGATCTTGGTTCCTTTCAGAGCGCCGCGAACGGCTGTGTTCATCATGTTTTCCGCCAGCTTCATCGTAACCTGATTGAGCTGTTCGTTCTTGTTCAGGATCAGGTGGTGATCTTCGGAATGATAGACCAGCAGCAGCTCGTTGATGGCTCGGTCCATGGCCGATCGCTCATCGTCGGACAACTCGAAATAAGCGTCATGGCGGCGTGCTTTTTCAACGGCGGCCAGGATGGTGTCCGCTTCCACGCGAGCTTCGCGAACCTGCCGTTCCTGGAAGTCCTGTTCGGCTTTCTCAAACGATTCCTGGATCATCTTTTCGACCTGCTCGTCGGTGAGGCCGTAAGACGGTTTGACGTCGATGCTATGTTCTTTCCCGGTGCGCAGATCGCGCGCGGTGACGTTCAAGATCCCGTTGGCATCGATCAGGAAGCGGACTTCAATGCGCGCCAGACCGGCGGGCATGGGATCGATGTCTTTGAGATCGAAACGGGCCAGGCTGCGATTGTCCTTCACAAGTTCACGCTCGCCTTGGACCACATGGATCAGGACGTTGCGCTGGCCATCGACGCCGGTGGTGAAAGATTCGGTGGCGCTGGCGGGAATCGTCGAGTTGCGGTGGATCAGTTTGGAGACAACGCCGCCCATGGTTTCGATTCCGAGCGAAAGCGGAGTGACGTCGAGGAGTAGTTTGTCTGCGACGTCACCGGAGAGGATCGCGGCCTGGACCGCCGCGCCGAGCGCCACCACTTCGTCGGGATTCAGTTCTGTGTGCGGCTTGGAACGGAACAGATTTTCGACGGCCGTACGGACCAGCGGAATGCGCGTCGACCCGCCGACCATTACTACTTCGTCGATTTGTTCGGGCGTGACGCCGGCGTCCTTTATGCAATCGCGGCAAGGGCCGAGGGTGCGGTCGACGATAGGGGCGATCAACTTGTCGAACAGTTCGCGCTGAATTTCACGTTGATATTTGTTGCCTCGGTATTCGAGCGAAATGTCGGTGAAAGGAACGAACGACAGGCGCTCCTTGGCTTGGATAACCGCGCGGCGCACGCGCTGAACGCCTTCGCTGTCGCCCGCGAGATCCTCACCCCATTCGCCTTGCACATCCTCCAGGGCAATTCGCAGCAGCAGGTTATCGATGTCGTCGCCGCCCAGATGCGTGTCGCCATTGGTGGCGAGAACTTCGAAGATGCCGTCGTGCAGCTTGAGGATCGAAATATCGAACGTGCCGCCTCCCAGATCGTAGACGGCGATGGTTCCGTTTTCGCGTTTGTCGAGTCCATAGGCCAGCGATGCGGCGGTGGGTTCGTTGACCAGGCGCAGCACTTCGAGACCTGCGATGCGTCCCGCGTCCTTGGTCGCCTGCCGCTGAGCGTCGTTGAAGTATGCGGGAACGGTGATGACGGCTTTCGAGACCGGTTCGCCGAAATAGGCTTCGGCGTTCTGTTTCAACTGGCGCAGGATGAGCGCCGAGATTTCAGGTGGCGTATAAGTGCGATCGCCTATCTGAAGCTGCAGGACCGATTCGCTCCCGGACGCCAGGTGGAACGGGAAGAGCTTAAGCTCTTCCTGGATGTCGTCGAGACCCCGTCCCATGAGGCGTTTGACGGAGTAGACGGTGCGGCCGGGCTGTGTGATCAGCAGTTCGCGGGCGGCGTTGCCGACTACGACTTCGCCGGATGGGCTTATGGATACCACGCTGGGAACGAGCTTGTCGCCATCGGCGCCCGGGATGATTTTGGGGCCGGTGAGATCGAGAAAGGCGGCCAGGCTGTTGGTGGTGCCGAGGTCGATGCCGATTACTTTTTCTGTGGTGCCGAAGTCGATGTTCATTGGGGCTGGGGGGCGGAGCGCTTGCTCACGCGCGCGGTTCTGTTCATTGGGCACCGACCGCTAATTGGTCCTGGACTTCGTCCAACAAATTTTGAATATATTTGCGGCGGTTCAGAGTGCCGCGGATTCTTGTCAATACTTCGCGATTTGACGATTCGTCGTATGTCCTGAATTGGGCTTCCAGTTGCCGGTCGACTTCGTTCAGCGTGTTGGTGAAATTGTTTTGAGCGGATTCCAGTTGGGGCCGCGCGGAGTCGTCACCCGATCGCATCTCTTCCAGCGCCATATTCAGTTCGAATACTTCTTCCAGAAGTTCCGGCGGGACATCCTTGGAACGCTGCTCGCCGATCTCGAATCCTTCCTGGCTGAGAACGTATTGGGCGCGCTTCACCGGATCCTTCAACGCGCGATAGGCGTCGTTCAAAATCGACGAGGCATCCAGCGAGTATTGGCGCTCCGCTTCCGATTTACGCATGAACCGGTCCGGGTGAAGCTGACGGCTCAGATCGTAGAAGCGCTGTTGAAGTTCGTTGGTGTTGAGATTCAGCTTTCGATCCAGGCCGAACAGCGTGTAGTAGCCGGAGGGCGGCGGCTGGAGTGATTTGCAGTGCGGACAGAATAACGATGCGCCAATGGATTGGGCGCATTGCCAGCAAGTGCGGTTCGCGCTCACGCTGTGAACGATGTTCCGCAGCCGCAGCTTTTAGTTGCGTTTGGATTGTCGAATTCGAAGCCGGACTGAATTAGCGAATCCTTCCAATCCAGCGTCATGCCGTCCAGGTAAATCATGCTCTTGGGGTCGACGAAGACCTTGACGTCGCCGAACTCGTAGACCTTGTCGGTAGGACGCGGCTTGACGTCGAATTTGAACAGGTAGCTTAGACCGGAGCATCCGCCGCCTAGAACGCCCAGGCGGAGGCCACCCTGGACATTGTGCTTGGCGAATTGTTCGCGAATTTTCCCTACGGCTTTTTCAGTTACTTGAATCATGGTCAAACCGCAGGCTACCAGCCTGCGCTACTTAGATGCTAGAGCTTCCACTTTGGTTGCCGACTTAGTCTTGTAGTCGTTGATCGCGGCTTTGATGGCGTCTTCGGCCAGCACGGAGCAGTGGATCTTTACCGGCGGCAGACTTAGCTCGTTGACGATATCGGTGTTCTTGATTTCCAGTGCTTCGTCCACGGTCTTGCCGCGCAGCCATTCCGTGGCCAACGACGAACTGGCGATGGCGCTGCCGCAGCCGAAGGTCTTGAACTTGGCGTCTTCGATCACGCCGGTCTCGGGATTCACCTTCACCTGCAGCTTCATCACGTCGCCGCACTCGGGCGCGCCGACCATGCCGGTGCCAACGTTCGGATCGCTCTTGTCCATGGATCCGACGTTCCGCGGATTGTTGTAATGGTCTAAAACTTTATTTGAATATGCCATGTTGGTGTCCTTGTCAATGCGCGGTCCACTGGACCTTGGTTAGATCGATTCCTTCTTTAGCCATCTCGTAGAGCGGCGACAGCTCGCGGAGTTTCTTCACGACATCAATCACTTTAGCAGCGACGTAATCCACTTGCTCTTCAGTATTGAACCGGCCTAAGCCGAAACGGATGGAAGAGTGGGCCTGATCGTCGCCGGCGCCGAGCGCCTTCAGCACGTAGCTGGGTTCCAGGGTTGCCGAAGTGCAGGCGGAGCCGCTGGAAACCGCAACGTCGTTGATGCCCATCAATAACGATTCGCCTTCGACGTAAGAAAAGCTGATATTCAAATTATTCGGCAGCCGAGAATCCATGGTGCCATTGATGTACACTTCGTCGAGCTCGGCTTCCAGCTTGTTGCGCAGCTTGTCGCGAAGATAAGCCATGCGCTTCGACTCCTCCGCCATTTCGGCCTGGCAGATGGCGCAGGCTTCGCCCAGTCCCACGATGCCGGGGACGTTCAAAGTGCCGGAACGCATGCCGCGCTCATGTCCACCGCCATCCATTTGCGCGGTGATCTGAACGCGCGGACTCTTGCGTCGAACGTACAGAGCGCCGACGCCCTTCGGCCCGTAGAGTTTATGACCGCTGAGCGACATCAGGTCGATATTGTCCTTAATGACGTTGACCGGGACTTTGCCGACCGCTTGAGTAGCGTCGCTATGCACCAGCACACCTTTCGCTTTCGCGATCTTACCGATCTCGGCCATGTTCTGAATGACGCCGATTTCGTTGTTGGCATACATGATGCTGATCAGGATGGTCTTGTCGGTGATGGCATCCTTCAACATCTCCAGATCGACCAGGCCGTTGGTTTGGACCGGCAGATAGGTGACGCGAATCCCGTGTTTTTCAAGCCGCTTGCAGGTGTCGAGTACGGCTTTGTGCTCGGTGGCGGCGGTGATAATGTGATTGCCCTTTTCGGCATACATTTCCGCCACGCCCTTGAGCGCCAGGTTGTTCGATTCGGTGGCGCCGCTGGTGAAAACGATTTCCTTGGGTGAAGCGCCGATGAGATCGGCAATCTGCTTGCGCGCCTTCTCGACGGCCTCTTCGGCTTGCCAGCCAAAGCTGTGATTGCGGCTGGCCGAGTTCCCGAAAATCTCCATGAAGTAAGGCTTCATGGCCTCAAACACGCGAGGATCCGTGGGCGTGGTCGCGTGATAATCCATGTAAATCGGCAGCTTCATATAATGTTGGTCCTCATCTTCATACGGGTCGAGCCGGAGCTAAAAGCTCATACAGCTTTTCGGGCGATTTGGCTGCATCTTGTTCGGCGGTCTTCGCCGTGTCCTGCGACATGTCTGCAATGGTGATGCCGGCCAGCAGGCGAAGGATTCCTTCATGTACTTTTTGGAGGGGGTCGCGAACGATGCACTTGTCGGTATGGCAGCAATAGCCGTGCTCGGTGAAGCAGGCGGTAAGAAAAATGGGGCCATCAATGGAGCGGATCACTTCCAGCGCGGTGATGTCGCGGGCCTCGCGAGCCAGCCGGTAGCCGCCGTTGGTTCCATGCTCGGACCGCAAGAATCCGTTCTTGACCAGCTTCTGCAGAATCTTCGAAAGCAGGGACAAAGGGATGCCATACATCTCGGCGATTTCTTTAGCGCTGGAGCTGTCGGGGCCATGGACGACAAGGTGCTTTAGGGCGATCAGCCCGTAGTCCGCCTTCTTAGTAAGCTTCAGCATAGCAATCCAGACCGGAATGGTCCTAGTTCATTATGGACTAATCGTAGTTTAGAGTCAAGAGGTTGTGGTTTCATAAAGATAGCGGGGAGGGAAGGGGCAGTTGCGCGACTTGAAATAACGAAGCCAAGCTGGGTCTGGTTCGAGAGTCGCCTTCGGCACTCCTGGTATCCCTTTGTGCAATAAGCCAGGCGACGGTTTGAAAAAACGAAGCCAACGCCGAGGTCTGGGACGGACAACTGGTCAAAAGGCACCCGCTGGAACCTTTTTAACATGGGAGGTGCTGACAGCGGGCCACGGTTTGAGCTGAGCGATTGAAAAGGAAGAGAAAGTTAAATTTCACGTGCGGTGATCGGCCCTCGGGGGAAACGCTGGGAAACACGTCTCCCTCCCCAATACCGACGATCCGCAAGAACCAGTGGTGTGTCTGGACGAGAAGCGGTTTACGCTTCATGACGATGTTCGTCCGTTCTCCCCGGCCAAACCAGGCCGGGAAGCGCGACCGGACAACGAATACGAACGGTGTGGTACGTGGCTTGAATACCCGGAGGCCAAGACCATCCACTTGGTGATGGACAACCTCAACAGCCATCGCAAGAAGTCCCTGACCGACCTCTACGGCGACGAGATCGGCAGCGAAATCCGGGAGCGGTTCACAGTTCACTACACGCCTACCCATGAAGTTGGCTCAATCAGGCGGAAATCGAAATCGGCATCTTCTCACGGCCGTGTCTGGAAACAGAAGAACCCGACTTAAAGACGCTGCGCCGGGAAGCGCAAGCCTGGAATCGCCGGAGGAACAAGGACCTCATTAAGATCAACTGGAAGTTCGATCGCAAATCCGCTCGCCGCAAGTTCGGATACAAAAGGAACTCCTTCACGCGGTCACGAAAACTTTCCGAAGCCGATTGTCGAGGAGCTTCGAGCAGTCGGCCACGATGTGCTGGGCCTGAACCGATTGCTCCCGATGGAAGGACGCTACTTGGCCGAGTCCGAAGGGCGTATCATGCTCACGCTGGACAAGGATTTCTGGCAAATTGCGGTTTAACGCCGCGTCCTCTCGAACAATCCGGCGTGGTCCTGTTTCGGGTTCATCCTGCGACTCAACCTCAAAACCCTACTCGCACGTTCGCGGCGGCAGGTAAGACCTGGGCCGGACACATCAGCATCGTTACGGCCGATGGGAGTCAGATGCTGGCCTCACGGAGAAGTTGACCGTCCGCTTTCAAAACAACATCCTAACCCGGACGTGACTGGAAACAGGAAGCTGTGAAAGAATCGGTCTAAGATCCACACAGGCAAGAATGCCTGTGCTACGGTGCAATCTATCGACCGCGTACAAAATGCACGACTAGGGAAATGACTGCCAGGATGATCAGGATGTGAATGAGGCCTCCGGCGATGTGAAACGCCAGAAACCCTAGCAGCCACATCACGACTAGTACCAGGAACAGAATCATGAACATGTTTGTTGTCTCCGGCTCCAGGTAGAGAGCACGTGTGCGGCCATCGACAGAACGATGTTTTACAGCATCACCAGACCACGACGAATCGCCAGTGAAACCGCTTCGGTCCGGCTGGCCGCGCCGAGCTTCGCGAAAATTGAGGCTGCGTGCGTTTTGACCGTGTGCTCGGAAATACCGAGACGATGGGCAATCAGCTTGTTGCTCAGTCCTTCCGCGATCACATCCAGCACCTCCAGTTCGCGTTCGCTCAAAGGCTCGGTGAGCGCGTCGGCGATGGGCCGCACATCCTGCAAGAGATCCGGCAGGGACTCGGGTGCGATGACGATCAAGCCCGCGTTCACCGCCTGAATCGCACTCTCGATTTCTTCCGGCGTCGCTTCCCGCGATATGACCGCCCGAGCTCCGGAGCGTAGAGCCGAATTCACGAGCGCGGTATCCGAGATGTCCAACAACAAGACTACGGGCAGGGAGAGTTCGTCTGGTTGGATGTCGTCGGCTTCAAGCAACAGAACATCGGCTTGGAAGTCCGACGAATTGATCAGTGCGAATTCCAGTGCGCCCGCCAACTGAAGCGATGAGCTGGAACGTACGACGCTCTCCAGCCCGGCGCGAACGACGCTGGATCGCGCGGCGACCAGAACGCGGATCACGCAGCCCTCGCCGATGCCGGACGGATTTGGGCGGCCACTCTTCGCGGCCGCGTGCCCGCTCCTCGCCGAAACTCGATTTGCAGCAGACCGTCACGGCTGGAACTGAGAGCGTCTTCCAGATCTTTCGGCGAATGCAACGGTTTTCCGGCGGCGCCGATCAGGATGTCGCCCGGCCGCAAAGAAGCTCGCTCAGCAGGCGAGTGAGGACTCACTTCGAGAATCGCCAGTCCAAGGGGCATCGGGCGAACCGTGACGCCGAAGTGGGGTTGATTCAGGAATCGCTCAACGGAGTTGGATGCGATCGCGCAAGCGAGCCCTCCCGCGATCATGGTATTGATGCCAACCACTTCACCCCGGGCATTGGCCAGTGGCCCACCCGAATTTCCGGGCGCCAGCCTTACGTCACTCACGATCCAGGGTTGCGTGAATCCACGCAAGCGGGCGACGCCGTGGATGATTCCGGCACTCACCGCACCGGTGAAACCGAACGGATTTCCCACAGCGATTACCAGCTCACCAGGACGCAACGTATCGGAGTCACCGTGCGCCACGGGCAGAAGATAGTCCGCTTGAATTTGCAATAACGCGAGATCGCGCCGGCGATCGCTTCTTAGAAGGCGGGCATCCGCTTGACGTCCATTCCAGAGCTCGACGTTCGTTGCGCCCTGACGCAGCACGTGCGCATTCGTCACCACCTGTCCATTCGCGTTCCAGATCACGCCCGATCCACTGCTGCCGCGGCCGGTGCGCACCTGGAGAGTGGAGCGCCGGAGCCGCTCGGTAACTTCTCCAAAAGCATTGTCCATCATTCTACTTTCCTCGCCGCGGCCTTTCTCCGGCGCGGACCTGTAGTTCCTGGACGGCTCCGCCGCGCAACACCCGGATGTTCAATGCGTCGCCGGCGGCCGTGCCATCCAGAACTTCCGCCAACGTTTCCGGATCAGTCAGCGCTTCGCTGCCGGCCGAGAGCAACACGTCACCCATCATCAAGCCCCCGGCTGCTCCGGGGCCATCGGGATCCAATCCAAGGAGCATGATTCCAGTTTCCTGACCGAGCGGAACCTTTTCCTTCAGATCGCGCGGCAACGCCACGGGCTGGATAGTAATTCCCAGGAAGCCATGGCTCACGTATCCTTTCTCGGATAATTTCCGAGCGACGCGATCGATCGTGGTACGCGTCACGGCAAGCACCGAAGAGCGCGACAAACCGGTGGAGATCAGGCCGATAACGTTGCCGCTCGCGTCCACCGCGGCGCCGCCGGAAGAAGTGGAGTAAACGGAGACGTCCAGCCGCACAAACGGATTGAGTTTACCGCTGCGCCACGATTTCCATTGGCCGGACACGCCGCTCACGATTCCAAAAGACGCAATGGGGCCGGTATCGGCAGTGCGTCCAACCGCAAGCACAAGCTGGCCCACCTTCAACGTGTCGTCGGCGACAAGGTCGAGCGGTTTCGTGCTTCCAGTATCCGCTTCCAATAATGCAAGGTCGGTTCCATGATCGCGGCCACGGAGCCGCGCGTCGACCAGGCGGCCGTCCGGAAACAGGACCTTAATGCCCTCCTCGGAACGGATGCCCTGGCTGGACGTAAGGATAAGATTCTGTCGCCAAACGACGCCGCTGGAACCGATCCGCGGCCTGGCGAATACCGCGACGACACCGGCTGCTGCGCGCTCCACGGCGCCCGCCAATTCATTTGAAAGATTTACAAGTTCGTTTCCCATAATGGTTGCTCCTGAATCCAGGATGGCTTGGGAGGGGGCGAAAGCGCATCGGAAGAAAGGATGACTGTGGGTCAGTCAAGCGGGGGATCAGCTACTTTCAGGACTGCTTGTTATGGAAGACGTACAGGAACACGGTCAGAGTCAGGCTTGCGAATACATAAACCAACGATCTCAACAGCGCCATCGCGGGAATCACGTCACGCATTACACCCAAGAGTGTGGCGATCAAATCCGCGGCTAACAGGATGGTAAGCAGGCTCAGCCCGATCAGCGCCAGGAAGGCCGCATTCTTGAGAGTCATGATCGGAGTATGAACGCTTGGGGAGCGATTCGCAAGCGCACTCAGGCGTCAACGCGTAGATTGTAGCGGAGAATAAGTTTGTGCCCGGCTGAGTTCAGAGTGGCAGGGAGATGTGAAGAAATCGGTCTAAGATCCACACAGGCAAGAATGCCTGTGGCACACTTTGCACGAACTCAGTGGGTTACGGGTGGCACAGGCATTCTTGCCCGTGTTGGCATCCGCCAGAAATCGAGCCTTCACGATAGGCGAGTCGTGTGCAACTCGTCCCGAGCACGCATGAGTTTCTCGTGCAGATTGGCTGGCAGGGGTTCGGCGTTACGCTTTCCTTCGACCAATTTCTCGCTTTGGCGCATCACATAGTACGCTATGCCGCCGTAGACCTCTTCGAGACGAAGAAGCTCGAAATTCTGGCAG
>CATPCJ010000004.1 GCA_955652915.1 uncultured Bryobacteraceae bacterium | reverse complement strand
CCTGCCGGAAGACGACCTCGAAATCTATCAAAAGCGCAACCAGGAATTCGTCACCGAGTACAAGCCGAAAAGCCCAACCGAAATGCAGCTCGTCCAAGTCCTGAGCGACACCGCCTGGCGCATCAATCGCGTCGCTGTCCTCGAAAACAGTCTCCTAACCTTGGGAATCGCCGAACACGAAGCCAGCGTCGACACCGATCACCCACAAGTCCTTACCGCCCTCGCCATGGCCAAAACCTATCGCGAGCAAAACCACGTCATCGCCAACCTTGGGATGCACGGCCAACGACTCGCTCGACTATTCAAAGAAACCCACAAGCAGCTCCGCGAACTTCAGGCCGAGCGCCGCAATGTCGAAAAGGAGCAACTGAACAATGCCTCCATCATCATGAAAATGCACAAAGACGAAGGGCTTCCCTACGATCCCGCCCAAGATGGCTTCGTTTTTTCACCCGCCGAAATCGAGACCTGCATGCAGCGCAACATCCGGCTCACGCAAGCCCGCCAGGCCGATTCTCACCGACCCTGTCCCCAACCATCGCTCACCCTCCATGCCACAATCTAACAACCTGGAAGAAAAGAGGGTGAAAAACGAACCGAATCCCAGGAACGCACACCATCACACGGAACCGCGCGCGTCAGCAAGCGATCTTTTCCATGGGGCACTCCTGCAAATCCAAGGCCACCGGCCCAACGCGAACGAATACCACCCGAGGCGCCGACATCCGTGGCTTAACCTCACCAGGAAGCTCCCATCTCACACCCCAACTTGCCGTGGAAAGCGCCTTGCACTCGCCCAGACTCGGGAGTCGGCCCGGGATACAGATTTAGCGCACTACCATAAGTCTTGCCCATCCCGTTTTGATAGACTTGCTTCGTAGAAGGAGTTCCATGCCTGAAAAATCCAATCCTACCCGTCGCGATGTCGTGAAGGCCGCTGGCGTGGTTACCGCGGCCGCCGCCGTGGCCAATCTCCAGGGCGCCCCCGCCATCTTAAAGGTCCGCGCCGCCTCCGACCAAATGAAATACGGCATGATCGGAACCGGAGGGCGCGGGGGTTACCTTCTGAAACATCTCACCAAGATCGATAACGGCCATTGCGCCGCCATTTGCGATCTTGACGACACCAGGCTGGAGAAGGCCGCCGCGACAATCGGCACCAGTCCCGCCAAGTACAAGGACTACCGTGAATTGCTGGCCGACAAAAATGTCGAGGCAGTCCTCATCGCGGTGCCGCTATTCGAACACTACGCCGTTACGAAGGATTCGCTTCAGGCCGGCAAGCATACGTTCTGCGAAAAGAGCCTGGTGTTCAAGCCCGAAGAGATTCACGCTCTGCGCGCGCTGAAGGCTCAATATCCAAAGCAGGTGTTGCAAGTGGGACTGCAGCGGCGCTACAGCAAGTTTTATCAGCTCGCCAAGGAATTGGTGGACAAGGGCGTGCTTGGCAACGTGACGCACATCCACGCGCAGTGGCATCGTAATCCCGGCTGGGTGATGAACGGTTTCAACTGGCGCCTGTACAAGGAATATTCGGGAGGCTTGTCGGCGGAATTGGCGTCGCACCAGATCGACATCGCCGACTGGATCTTCGGCTCCGCGCCCGACTTTGTCATGGGCCTCGGCGGCCTCGACACTTGGAAAGACGGCCGCGACGTCTACGACAATATTCAGCTCATCTATCAATATCCGCATGGCCGGAAGGTAGTCTACAGCGCCATCACCACCAACGCGCATCTTCCGCTGCTGAATAGCACGCGTCCCGAATTCGGCGAAGTAATCATGGGCACGGCGGGGTCGCTCGAGCTTACGGTGGGCGACGGCGAATCCACCATGCCCACCGCCATGTGGTACCGCGAGCCCGTCAAAGTTACCGCCGCCAAGGCCGAAGGCAAGGCTCCGGCCACGGCGGCCGGCGCGAGCTACGCATTGGGCGGCTCGCAGAAGGGAATGCCCATAAAGCTGGCGACCGATCAACTCAAAGTGGATCCCAACGATTCCTTCCTGCAGCGTGAAAAGAAATTCGCGCAGCGTTGGCTGTACACCAAGGGAGTCATGGCCGACGATGAAGATCGCAACCCGGTGGAGACCGAGCTGGAAAGCTTCTTCAACGATTGCCACAACAACGGCCATCCGAAAGCAGATCTCGAAGTGGGCCTGGCCGATTCCACCGCTGTGATCCTTTCCAATCTCTGCATGGAGCAGGAGCGGCGCGTGTACTTCAAGGAAATGGACACGATGGGGACGAACGTGTCGCCACAACAGATGGCGGCGAATTTTGCCGCAGCTCAGTCGAGTTACAGCAGATCGCTCATCGCCAAGAAAAAGGTTTCGTAGGTGGGATGGGCGACTTTTCATAATCGCCGCACCGCGCAAATCGAGGACGGCCGGCTCCGCGTCAGTGTCACGCAGGAGGGCGGTCACATCGCTGAAATCCTGCATAAGGCTACCGGCGTCAGTCCGCTGTGGGTGCCGCCGTGGCCATCCATCGAGCCGTCCACTTACAGCCTGGCGAAGCATCCCGAGTATGGCGCCGACGCCGAAAGCAAATTGCTTTCCGGAATCATGGGACATAACTTGTGTTTGGATTTGTTCGGCGGTCCGTCGCCGGAGGAAGCCGCCGCGGGCATGACGGTTCACGGCGAAGGTTCCGTACAGCCATACAAAATCGCGCTGACGGATCGCGATATCACGGCGGCGTGTTCATTACCCGCGGCGCAGCTTGAATTCGAACGCCATATTCGACTGGATGGTCCGCGCGTGCTCATTACAGAGACGGTCGAGAATGTTTCAATCCTCGATCGGCCCATCGCCTGGACGCAACACGTCACGTTAGGTCCGCCGTTCCTGGAGAAAGGATCGACGCAGTTCCGCGCCCCTGGAACCAAGGGGCGAACGCTCGGCAACAGCCGGGATTTCGAGTGGCCGCGCGGGTCGCGCAACGAAGACTTGCAGGTCTATACCAAGGAACCTTCGTCCGGCGGTTTCGACACTGTATTGATGGACCCGCATCGCGACCGTGCTTTCTTTTTCGCTTTCTCGCCCAAGACGAAAGTGCTGTTCGGTTACGTGTGGAATCGCTCCGATTTTCCGTGGCTGGGAATCTGGGAAGAAAATTACAACCGCAAGCAGCCGCCTTGGAATGGAAGGACGCTGACGCGCGGGATGGAGTTCGGAGCCTCGCCGATTCCGGAAAGCCGGCGAAAAATGATCGAGCGTAATTCGCTTTTTGGGATGCCGTGCTATCGCTGGATTCCGGCCAAGACCAAAGTGACGGTGGACTACTTCGCGTTCATCACGACCGCCGATTCAATCCCAAATAGTTTGGAAGAACTCCAGGTCCACATTCCCGCCTGACACGATCAGGCCGGTCTTCCCTAAGCCGGCCGGCAATTTGTGGTGAAACAAGGCAGTGGCGGGCACAGCACCGCTCGGTTCCACCAGCATTTTCATTCGAGTGATGACGTAACGCATCGTCTCCCGAATTTCGCGGTCGCTCACCAGCACGATGTCTTCGACGTGCTTCTGGATGATGGGAAATGTAATCGCGCCCGGCTTGGTGGAGCGCAAGCCATCGGCGATGGTCTGCGGCATCGGAACTTCGACGCGCTCACCGGCCTTCCGCGAGAGATAGGTATCGTTCGCATCGGCGGGCTCAACACCGAAGATGCGAATATCCGGCCGCAGTGTTTTGGCCGCGATGCAGGAACCGGACATCAGTCCGCCACCGCCGATGCAGACTACCAGGGTGTCCAAATCCGGCACTTCTTCCAGCAGCTCCAATGCAGCGGTGCCTTGTCCGGCGATGATCCACGGGTGATCGTACGGCGGCACCAGCGTGGCCCCGGTTTCCTGCGCTATTTGCGTGCCAATCGACTCGCGGCTGCCCAACATTCGATCGTAAGTGACCACCTTCGCGCCGTAACCGCGTGTCGCCTCAAGCTTCGATTTCGGCGCGTCGGCGGGCATGACGATGGTGGCGGGAATTCCGACTGAAGCCGCGGCAATCGCCACTGCCTGCGCGTGATTTCCGGAAGAATAGCTAACCACACCTCGGCTAAGTTGATCTTTGGGAATCGAGTAAACGAAGTTGGATGCGCCGCGAATCTTGAACGCGCCGCCGCGTTGAAAATTTTCACACTTGAAGAAGACGTTCGTGCCTGCGATTTCGTCGAAGGACCGTGAAGTCAGAACCGGCGTGCGGTGCGCGATGGGTCGGATGCGCTCCGCGGCGGCTTGGATGTCCGACAACAGAACCGCGCGCGTAAGCAAGCGATCCACGGAATGGCTCACTAGTTGTCCACCGTCAAAACAACAACCGTGTCCACCGCATCGCGCCCGGCCGGCAACCGCAACAACGTACCTCCGTCCACCTGACGCACTTCCACCATTTTCCCATTCGACAATAAAGCAGCCTTACGAATGTCCACCAGCTTCGGCAGAGCCAGCAGTTCGTCGCTCCAGTCGAAAACATGCACGTAGATCTTTCCCGCCTTCTGCGTCGTTACGCCCCACGGACGCGGCTTCACCGGACCGCCCCGCGTCCCGTAAACCGATTCGCCGTTCGCCCGCAACCACTCGCCCATGGCGTGCAATCGTTCGACAAATTCCGGCTGGATCTTTCCACTCGGCATGGGGCCGACGTTCAGCAGGAAGTTGGCATTGTTGCCGGCGGCCTTCACCAGATACTGAATCAACTGTGTCGACGATTTGAATCTCTTGTCGGTGCTGTTGTAGCCCCACGCTCCGTTGATGGTGTCGCACGTTTCGAGCGGCAGATTGCCGACCTCCGACTTCGCGTTGAAATCGGAATTGCGTCCGCCGGGCAGGTCTTTTTCGAACATCTGAAAATCTTCGCCATCGAACGGCTTCAAATGATGATTGCTGCCCACCAGCGCCGCGGGCTGCAAACTGTGAATCAACGAGTAAGTTTTCGCGATGCGCCAATCGGCATCGGGCTTGTCCCACATGCCGTCGAACCAGATGCCGCCGACGTCCCCATAACCGGTCAGCAACTCGCGCAGTTGACTGTCCATGTAGTCGAGGTACTTGTTCCAATCGCCGCCCTCAGGCCGGCCGGTGGCGCGTCCGGTCCGGCCCAATGGGAAGTAATTCGGATTATGCCAGTCCAGTTGCGAGTGATAAAAAAACAACTTGACGCCTTGCTTGTGACATTCGTCGGCCAGCATTTTAAGCGCGTCCCGGTGATAGGGCGTCCGGTCGACGATGTCCCAGTCGCTCTGCTTGGTGCCCCACATCGCGAAGCCGTCGTGATGTTTGCTGGTGATGGTGATGTACTTCATGCCGGCGTCCTTCACCATCGCGACCCACTCGGCGGGATTGAATTCAGTGGGATTGAAACGCGGCGGCAGTTTTTCGTAATCGGCGATAGCGATCTTGTCGTTGTTCATCACCCACTCTCCCTTGCCCAGTACGCTGTAAACGCCCCAGTGTATGAACAGACCGAACTTGTTGTCTTGAAACCACTGCCGCGATTTCAAGTTCTCGGGCGTTGGCTGATAAGTTTGCGCGAGCGCCATGCCGGCCAGTATCACCAATGCAAAAAGCGTTTTCATAGCAGCACCTCAGTATCCAGCTTTCTTGTCCACCACGTTTGCTAAAGGTTGGCCCTGGCGGAACCGGTCGAAATTTTCCACGAAAATCTGCATGGCCAGTTGTTCCCAGCCAACCGTGTGATCCGCGGAATGCGGCGAGAGAAGTACGTTGTCGAGACGCCAGAAGGGATGACTGTCCGGCAACGGCTCTCGATCGAACACGTCCAGCGCCGCCCCTCGAATTCGTTTTTGCTCCAGCGCCTCGGCCAGGGCCGCCTCCACAATCACCGGCCCTCTGCCGACATTGACGATCACCGCGGAGTTTTTCATGGCATTCAGCTCCGCTTCACCAATCATGCCTCTTGTTTCCGGTGTTAGCGGTGTTGCGATCAGCACGTAGTCGCAAATCGACAGCATCTCGCGCAATTTTTCCAGCGGAAAAATCCGTGTGGCGTCGGCCGGATTCGCGCCTCGACGGCTAGTGGCAACCACTTGCATACCCAGCGCCAGGGCCAGCCGCGCGGTTTCTCGCCCGATCTCGCCATACCCCACGATACCTAAAACCTGTCCACGCAAAAACACCACGTCGAACTGTTCCCAACGGCCCGCTTCCTGATTGCGAACCAGGCGCCGGAGATCCTTCGCGAAGAAAAGCATGGACGCCAGGGCGAACTCGGCCAACCCATCCTTGAAGGCCCCCCGGCCGTTGGTAAGCGGCACCGGACTCTCGATCAATTCCGGGAACAGAACCTTATCGACACCGGCCGATAGAGTGTGCACCCATTGCACGTTCCTGGCGAAAGGAAATACCGCTTGAAGCAGATTCCCTTCGGGGCCGGCATTCAAGAGAACCTCGGCATGCGGAGCGTGGGTCTTGAGAAATTCCAAATCGTTTCCCACCTGGATGTCCACCGGCTCCGCAATCTGTTCCAGCAGCCGCAAGTAACTGGCTGTAGGATTCGCAATCGCCAAAAGCTTCAACGCGCGCATGAAAGAAGGAAGATAACACGTGGCGCGCCCTTCAGGCTGCTGCATCGAGACTGATCTCGATGCTTGCAGAGTGTCCGCGCCACGCCGCACTAGGCTAAGATCGTGACTTGGCGGCCAACGAACAATTGCGGGAACTCCCGGCGGTGGACCAGGTGGTCTCCGCGTTATCGCATTTGGAGCAGCGCTTTCCACGCACCCTGATTGTGGACGAAGTGCGCCGCGTGCTCCAATCGACGCGCGAAGAAATTCGTGCAGGCAAACATCCAAATTCGTACTCGATAGAGACCCGCGTCGAGCAAAATCTCGCGAGATTCGAAACCTCCTCGCTCCGGCGCGTGATCAACGCGACCGGCGTCGTGCTGCACACCAATCTCGGGCGCGCCCCGTTGGCCAGGTTTGAACCGTTGTTCGGATATTCGAACCTTGAATACGATTTGACCCGGGGCACGCGTGGCAAGCGCGATGTCCACGCCGCTGAACTAATCGAACGGCTGGCCGGCGCGCCCGGCATCGCGGTGAACAACAACGCGGCGGCGATTTATCTGGCGCTGAATGAACTGGCGGCGGGTTTCGAAGTGGTCGTCTCGCGGGGTGAGTTGATCGAAATTGGCGACGGCTTTCGGATTCCGGACATCATGCAGCGCTCGGGGGCCGTTCTTCGGGAAATTGGCACAACCAATCGCACGCGAATCGAAGATTATAGCGAGGCCATCAACGACCGGACTCGCTTGTTGCTGCGCGTCCACCCGAGTAATTTTCGCATGGAAGGATTCACGGCGCGGCCCGAGTTGCGCGAATTGGTGGCGCTGGGCAAGGAGCGCGGAATCCCGGTGTATGAGGATTTGGGCAGCGGCTGCATGGTGGATCTCCGGCCTTTTGGAATCGATGAACCGCTGGTGGCCGACAGCATTCGGGCCGGAGCCAATCTGGTTTCCTTCAGCGGAGACAAGCTGCTGGGCGGACCACAAGCGGGAATCCTGGCCGGCGAGCGGGCGCTGATCGCCCGCTTGCGCCGCAATCCGATGTTTCGCGCTTTGCGGCTGGACAAATTGATCTACCAGGCGCTGGAAACCACGCTGCGGAATCTGTTGCTGGAACGTTGGGACCAAATCCCCGCGCTGCGTATGATTTCGCAATCCAGCGGTGAATTGCGCGCCCGCGCCGAGCGTGTGAAGGGCTGGCTGGACGGGGTTCAGAGCACGGTCGTTGAAGGAAATTCGCCGATCGGCGGTGGCTCAACCCCGGAGCGTCTGCTACCGTCCTGGCTGATCGCGGTGGAATGCGCCGACGTCGTACAAGCGGAACGGCGCTGCCGCAAGAGCAAGCCTCCAGTGGTGGCGAGAATCGAAGACGGCAAGCTGCTGTTCGATCTGAGGACGGTATTTCGGTGGGAAGAGCAAGAACTGGTGCGTATAATTCGCGAGTCCTGCGCAGCCTGATACTGGCGCCCATTTTATTTCTGTGTTCCTGTTCGCGTCCCGCCGCTACAACGTCTGACGCCGGCAAGGCTGCGAGGATCACGCAGTTTTATGCGCGTGAGCCGGCGCTTCCGAAGGGCGAGAAGATATTGCTCTGCTACGGAGTGGAAAATGCCAAGACGGTGCGAATCGATCCGCCTGTAGATAAGGTGTGGCCAGCCCTCAGCAGATGTTTCGACGTCGCGCCATCCACGCCAACCACGTATGCACTGCCGGCGGAAGGCGAGGATGGGCAGCCAGTCACTAAGTCGGTGACGGTGCAAATCGGTTCCGCTTTGCCGAAGATAATTGAAGTCGTCGTGAATTCGCTCAGCGTGCACGCGGGGGAACAAGTTTCTGTTTGCTGCAGTATAATTGACCTCGTCATGCCTATCCAACGATTGGTGCAGTTCGGTGTTTTGGCGAGAATTACGGTGGCTGGCTTGCTTGTTGTTTGTAATGGAATGCAGAAACGGCAGGCTCTACAGGCCGCTTCTCTTGGAGCGCGAGGAAATCTTCTCGTCTCAGACGTGACCATCCTTGATATCGAGAATCGCCGCTTCACACAGCACCAGGATATTCTGATCAGCGATGGCCGGATTTCGCGGATTGGTCCAGGAATAGTAGCAAATGACACCCACCGGCGGCGTATCGACGGTCGACAATTACTTGCTCTTCCTGGATTTGTAAACACGCACACGCATTTGTGGCAGCACATCGCGAAGGGCGAGGCACCGAACGCACAACTCCAGCAATGGGTGCGAGGCGTTTACAGATACGCCCATTATCTAACGCAGGAAGAGGTCTATGCGGTTACCTGTGCGGCTGCTCGTGAGGCGCTAATGTCAGGCATCACGACGGTCGTGGACTTTTCGTCACTAAATTTCAACGACTATGCTTTGCCAGCGACAATTCGTGCGTTACGCGACAGCCACGTACGTGGTGCGGTCGTTTGGTGGCATCCGGCTGCATTCTTGCCACCGGCAGCTAAGGAGCGGGAGTTAACTCGGCTTAGAAAACTGGCAGAACCACCGGTAGAAGTCTGGATGGGTTTTGGTCCGCTGTCCTTTTTCTCACTGGCAACGGTATATGATGGCATAAACCTAGCGAAACGATTGGGACTCCGGCTCACGGAGCACACAATGGAGAATGTTCAGGAGCAGCGCGATCTATATGACGCAGTTTTCAAATACCTCGAAGTATTCGGGCCCAGGCTCACCGCGGCAGATCGCATGGTCCTGGAAGGTGTGGTTCATCAAGGGCGTCCAACCGAGCCGGACCTACTCGCGAACATTCAACGATTGAGCAGCCGCCTGGCGCCCGAAGTGTCTCATCTTTTTAGCGGTGTACCAAGTGAGACAGCTTCACCCGTACCTTTGCTCGAATACCTGGGAGCGATGCAGGATTTTGTCGCGATACATGGAGTCTGGCCAAATGCAAATGACATTTCTGCTTTTGCAAGGCACGACGTGTGTGTCTCTTACAATCCGGAATCGAATATGTATTTGTCTTCAGGTATTGCGCCGGTGGTTGACTACTTGGACAAGGGTGTTTGCGTATCGCTTGGAACCGACGGCGCTGCCAGCAACGATCGGATAGACATGTTCAGCGCGATGCGTACGGCGATCCACTTGCAGCATATCGACAGATTGGACCCGGGAAAGACTAAAGTACTTGATCCTTGGGCAGTACTACGCATGGCGACGATTGAGGGAGCGCGAGCGCTAAGACAGGAGGACCGCATTGGGTCTTTGGGTGTCGGTAAGGCAGCAGATATCGTGCTACTTTCCTGTGATCAGTTGGGATTGAGCCCCTTAGACTTCGACCGTAATGGTGCGTCGCTGCTAGTTAACAGTGCGACGCCAACAACCATTGTAAAAGTCATTGCCGGTGGCGAGATTGTTTTTGATCGGATACATAAAGATCTCGTCGAGCCCGTCGCCGCTCGACAGCTTACCGATATCGCGATTCGAGTCCGCAAACGCATACTTGAAGGTCGGACTTGGCGGGAATCCATCACGTTTCCGAAAGCCGAGAAAACCTGGCTACGCTACCGATCTGTTCGCAAACCTGATCGTGTTGACCTAACCATGACTAACATGTCTGCCCAAAGTGCTTGCTTCGTTTTGGCATTTTCCGGTACCACGTTTGGTGGAACGGTCCCGCAATTCTTGACATCCCTCGCACGGGATCGCTTTCCAAGTAACACTCCACCAAGATGGGAACAGACGACTTTTGAACTCGAAAGGGGACGTTCGATTCATGTGTCCAAAGAACCAGGGCTCTCGGAGTACCAAATCAGTGGTAAAGGGGACGTTCGGTCTAGAATCGGTGTGGATGCCGAGCAAATCTATTTGAGCCAATGCGAGTAGCGTGTCTCGATACTTCCTGGTTCAATTACAACGTGAGGAATGCGACATCAGTACGACTGTGCCCGGCACGGCGTTGAATAATCCCGCACCGGGACATGGGTGTTTCGTGGACAAACCGGTGAAGACAACTACCTATACAGTGACGGCGTCCAATGCGGAAGGCGTCACGGACACTGAGCGCGTAACCATCAACGTAAAGTGAGCCCAACGTGAAGTAGAGCCGCTCAAAAAGTCTTCGGACGGATGGTCACACCGGCACGCACTTGACTGCCATCGGCCCGTTCGAACAAAAACTGGTAATCACCGATGAATCCCAGGCCCGCCTGCCAGTAGAACACGCCCGCCTTGAGCGTCGATCCCACGGGCAGGGCCGTCCGTTCCCCGCTTACCAGCAAGTAGCCCTTGCTTGCCCCGACGTTCAGCTCGATGCGTCCCAGCTCTTCCATCTCGATCGCGTACGCGCTGTTGTCCGCCGGTGTCAGCGCATCCGCACGGCGAATAGTTACTGCATGGGGCGGCGCGGGCGGCTCCTCAGGCTCCGCCGCTGGGCCCGCTCCGGAATTGAACACATTAAAATAGCGGCTGCCGAGCCCCTCGCCGCGTGCCTGGTTGTCAAACACATTCCAGGAAATGGCATGCACTCCGTTGGCCAGCGTAGTCGTATTGATATGGAAGAAGCCCACCGCTCCCATGCTGTTCGCGTAGCCGGGGAACAAGCTCGCGATATCGTTGCGGAGCTGGTTGTAAACCGGATGTCCGACTACGACACCGTCGATCACCACCGAGATGGTAGAAGCGTCGAGGGGTATCATAGCCGGCTGCGGCGTCAACGCCCAGCCGAAGTTGACATAGTCAGTGCCTGAAATCGTGCCGCCCTGTGTTGGCGTATCGATAGTGCCGAACGGCTTCGCCGCATGCGCGTTGTCGACCGTAATCGTCTTGGTTCCCAAATCCACCTGATTTCCGGCCTTGTCGTGAGCGATGGCGTGAATTTTGTACGTCCCGTTGCCGGGCGCACCCGAGCCGCTCGCGTTAGGCAGGAAATTGGTCAGCATTTGATAGCCCCAACCTGCGCGGTAATTGAACGGGTAAGCCGGGAACATGTTTTGCACGTCAGGGCGCGCATCGGCCACGAACACCGCCGTGCCGATGAATATCAGATTCCCGGCCGGTTCACCGCTGACCGGCTCGCGCAGAATATCAACCTCGGTCACTTCCACAGTGTCCAGCGCCCACCCGGTTACCGGAATCGCTCCCACCACACCCGTCACCACGTTCGCCGGTGTATCGAAGCTTCCAAATGGCGCCGACGGATTGACCGTGGCGATATTCACTTGAATCGTCAGCGGCGAGTTCAGTACTCCGCCAGCGGCCACTGTCACCATGCCGCTCGCCCCCGGACCGTTGATGCCGATGTGTATGACTCCGTTCCCGCTGCCGCTGCCCGGCGTCACGACGATGTTGGAGGAACTGCCGGTGGCCGTCCACGCCGCGACACCACCGCTGAAGGTGATGGTTACGTCTTGTGAACTGGTGATGAAAGTACCGGCCGCGTTGGTTCCGAAGTTGAGCGACGACCGATTCAAGGACATCTGGATGCCTTGAATTGGCACTGCCAGGTCCCAGGTGGAACGTCCCAGCGTGGCGGCGCGCAGAGTGCGGGAAGGCCGATGCAGCTTCAGCGAATTGACGACAACATGCGGAAGCCCGATTCCCATGGGATTCCACGTCGCCCCTGAATCTGTCGAGCTGTAGACGCCGATGTCGTTGCCCAGGTAGAGCGTATTGGAAAGATCCGGGTCCACCACCAGATCGTTCGCGGGAACATTGGGGATGTTGCCGCTGATGTCCGTCCAGGAAACTCCAGCGTTCGTTGTTTTGAACACGTGGCCGAGCGTGCTGCTGCCAACGGTGAAGCCGGACATGATGGCGTAGGCGGTGGAAGCGTTCGTGGGATCGACGACGACTTGGGAAACGGAACGATTGGGCAAACCAGTGGAGATATCGGACCATGTCGCCGATGCTCCGGCTGTCGCGTTGCCCGTGGTCGCAACTTTCCCATCGCTAGCCCCGGTGTAGACGCGATTCGCGTCGGTCGGGGAAACCGCCATGGCGGTGATAGTGGCATTGTTGCCCTTGGTGAGGTCGGGAGAAATAACGGTCCACGATGAGGCGCCGTTGGTGGTTTGATAGAGGCGGTAGGTTCCGAAGTAGAGCGTCTGGGAGTGCGCTGGATCCATTACCAGCGGCGGAATGAACGTGCTGCGGTCGGCCGCGTTGATCCCGCTCACCACGGAGCCAAAGGTTGCGTTGTTGCCGCTCGAAGTGGACTTGAGAACCTGTCCGTTTTGACAGGTGGAATAGACAGTGGAGGGTGTGGTCTGATCGATGGCAGTCCAACCACCGTCGCAATTGTAGACAGTATTCCAGGTAGTGGCGCCGCTGTACTTCTGAACGCCCTGATCCTGCGCGCCGGCAAAGGAAATCGCCGGGTCGGTGGGATGAAAGGACAGGCCCGGATAAAACAGAGTGGTGGCGATTGTGCTGTTGAGGTTGGTCCAGTTGATGGTTGCGTTGGCCGCATCGGGAGTGCTCCACACGCCGCCATCGCAACCCAGGTACATCGTTGTGCCACTCGCCGAAAACCCGAAGGACCGAATATCCCCAAAAATGTTCACGGCGTTCGCGCCTTGCAGGACACTGGTCCAGTGCGCGCCACTGTCCATGGAACGATACGGATTCTGTTCGCCGACAAAGACGATTTCGGGATGCGTGGGATGGACCGTCAAGACCATGCCCTTGTTTCCGTAAAAAGGAAGATTCGCAACCGCGTTCCACGTTGCGCCGCCGTCCGCGGTCTTGTATATGCTGTTTGGCGTTTGCGGTCCGAAAGAATTAATTCGTTGAACGGTCGCGTACAGAGTAGAGGTGCTGGAAGGCGCCATGGCGATCATCATGGCTCCCGCGTTCGCAAGCGGAAGCTGGGCCGCGCCGGAGCCATTCATGGGATTCCAGGTGAGACCGGCGTCAATGGATTTGTAAACACCCTCATTCGACGTGCCGAAATAATCGCTGATGGCGGCATACGCCACGTTGCCGTTTGTGGGATCGAACACGATAGAGGTCGCTGGACCCAACGAAGAAACCTGTGTCCACGTGACGCCATTGTCGGCGGACCGGTAGATACCCGCGCCAATGAATGGGAACTTCCAGACAGCGGCCAGTACGATCTGATCGTTGCTGGGATGAAACGAAATCTGATTGATATGCGCGCCGCCGCCGTAGTATGACGTCTGATCGCCAGGCGGGCCATCGAACGGGCCGGGGACGAAGGTCCAGGTAGATCCGGCGTTGGTGGACCGCAGCAATCCATCGCCATAAACGTAGCTGTCTCCGGTGCCTGCCAGGACGGTGTCGGGGCGGAGCGGATCGATAGCGATGGAACCGATCGACACCGATGGCTGCGTATCGGTGAGCGGTGTCCAATGCGCGCCTCCATCCGTTGTTTTCCAAACGCCGCCCCCCGGAGCGCCGAGGTATGCAACATTCGCATTGCGAGGATCGACGGCGAGCGCGTCCGTCCATGCCGAGGTAACCATGCCGCCGAACGGCTGGTTATGAGTTGGATTCGGCCCGATGAGCGTCCACTGCCCCGCCGTCCCGGTCTGGATCGCAGCCGCGCCGGATGCCTTTGCCCGGGCCCGTTGCGCGGCTTGCTCCGACAATTGCCGGTTCAATTCTTCGACCGCCCGGACGCGCAAGCCCGACGGAATAAAGCCTTGCGGATACGCTCGCTGGTTGAAAAAATACTCGCGGCGCTCTTTCATCGTCTCCGGACCTTCGTTGGGGCTAACGGCTTCTTGTGCGGAGACGCTGATGAGCGCGGTGAATGCGAATACGGATAATAAAAGCGTGCGGACAGAACGGCGGTACATAATTCGATTGTCTAAATGATCCCGCACCTCTCGCCGCGGAAGCAAACGACAAGTAGGGCGGCCCCCTGGTCCGCGGCCGACGCCCACGCCGGCCATTCTCCACGCCCGTCAACAAAATTTGACCATCACCAAGCCGGCCGGGGGGCTGATGTTTTCCGTCGTTTTGGCGGCCATCGCGGCGCCTATGTCCGCAACCGATGTCTCCGATGGCGCGACACCATACATCCCAGGCTCGTTCAGCGTTGAGCCCGCAGTTTTCGCTTCCACAGAAAAGCGCATCGCCGCCGAAGCCTGTAAACTCAAGTTAGATGAACCGTCTGACCGCTGCCCTTGACGACCGCATCTTAGTTTTCGACGGCGCCATGGGCACTATGATCCACCAGGCGCCGCTCGATATCGAGACTGATTTCCTGGGGCGTGAGAACTGTCCGGAAATCCTCGTCGTCACGCGGCCGGACGTGATCGGCGACATTCATCGCGCATATCTTGAAGCCGGCGCGGACATCATCGAGACCGATACTTTTGGCGGCGCCGCGATTGTACTCGCGGAATTTCAATTGCAAGACCGGGCGTATGAGCTGAATTACACCGCGGCGAAACTCGCACGGACCTGCGCCGATGAATTCTCCACCGCTTTCAAGCCGCGATTCGTGGCAGGCTCCATCGGTCCCACCACCAAAGATCTGAACATCACCGCGACCATCACCTTTCAGGAATTGCGGAAAAATTACTACGACCAGGCCAAGGCGCTGGTGGAAGGCGGCGTGGACTTCCTGCTGATCGAAACCTGTTTCGACACCGGAAGCCTGAAAGCCGGATTGCTGGCCGTGCAGCAACTCCGCCGCGAGCTGGGCCTGCCGATTCCGGTGATCGCTTCCGTCACCATCGAGCGCAACGGCACCATGCTGGGCGGCCAGCCCATCGACGCGCTGTACGCGTCCATCGCCAATAACGACCTGCTCGCGGTGGGCATGAATTGCGCCACCGGTCCGGATCTGATGACCGATCACATCCGCACCTTGCACGAGATGTCGTCCTTCCGCATCTCCTGCTACCCCAACGCCGGTCTGCCGAATTCGGAAGGCAAGTTTGGTGAGACGCCGGAATCGCTGGCCGCGCAATTGGAAAAATTCATCGATCAAGGCTGGTTGAATTTTGTCGGCGGTTGCTGCGGAACAACTCCCGCGCACATCCGCGCGATTGCGGATATGGCCACGGGGAAGCGTCCACGAGCCCTGAAACCGCCGTCGCATCGAGCCTACTATTCGAACAAAGAATTGGTGGAGGCCGAGGAAAGCAATCGGCCGCTGATCGTTGGCGAGCGCACCAACGTAATCGGCTCGCGCTTATTTAAGAATTTGATCGCGGAGGAAAAGTGGGAAGAGGCCACCGAGATCGCCCGCCGGCAGATCCGCAACGGCGCGCACGTGGTGGATGTTTGCCTGCAATCCAGCGATCGGGACGAGATGCAGGACATCCAGCCCTTCTACGAAAAACTGATTCGCAAAATCAAGGCGCCGATCATGATCGACACCACCGATCCCAAAGGCGTAGAGCTGGCGCTGACCTATTGTCAGGGCAAGTCGATTATCAATTCCATCAATCTCGAAGATGGCGAGGAGAAATTTGAACTGCTGTGTCCGATAGCCAAGGCCTATGGCGCGGCCGTGGTGGTTGGAACTATCGATGAGGACAAGCTGCAGGCGCAGGCCTTCACGCGCGAACGCAAACTTGCCGTGGCGGAGAGGTCCGTTCAGATCCTGACCGAAAAATACGGGATTGCGGTGGAAGACATCATCATCGATCCACTGGTTTTTCCGTGCGCAACCGGCGATGAGAATTACGTCGGCGGAGCGGTCGAGACCATCGAAGCGGTGCGGCTGATCAAGGAAAAGATTCCGTTCGTAAAAACTATTCTGGGTGTCTCGAATATTTCATTCGGCCTTCCCGCCTCGGCGCGTGAAGTGGTTAACTCGGTTTTTCTGTATTACTGCACCAAGGCCGGACTCGACCTGGCTATCGTGAATGCGGAAAAGTTGGAGCGCTTCGCATCGATTCCCGTGGAAGAGCGGCGTCTGGCAGAGAGTCTGCTATTCAACACGCCGCCCGCCGAAGTGCCGCCGGATCACCGCAACGCTGAAGAACTGAAAACCGCGCCGGAGGACTGGCGCCAGCAATCGCGCGAACAGAAGATTGCGATCAATCAGTTTCATATCGCCGCCATAGCCGAGCACTTCCGCAAAGCGGGGAAGAAGGAAAAGAAAAAGGCCGCCGATTTGCCGCTGGACCAGCGTCTGGCCAACTACATCATCGAAGGCACCAAGGACGGTTTAATTCCCGACTTGGACCGCAAGCGCGCGGAAGGCGCCGCTCCGCTCGACATCATCAACGGTCCGCTGATGACCGGCATGGCCGAGGTGGGCCGGTTGTTCAACAACAACGAATTGATCGTCGCCGAAGTATTGCAATCGGCGGAAGCAATGAAGGCCGGCGTGAGTCATCTGGAGCAGTTTATGGAGAAGGCCGACACCTCCGCTCGCGGCAAGATCATTCTCGCCACCGTTAAGGGCGACGTGCATGATATCGGGAAAAATCTGGTTGAGATTATTCTGAGCAACAACGGATATACGGTGGTGAACCTGGGCATCAAGGTGCCGCCGGACGTATTGATAAAGGCGTTCCAAGAGCACCGGCCGGACGCCATAGGTCTATCGGGTCTGCTGGTGAAAAGCGCGCATCAAATGGTGATCACCGGCGGCGACCTGAAGGACCACGGCGTCACCGTGCCCCTGCTGGTGGGCGGCGCGGCGCTCTCGGAAAAGTTTACGAAGACGAAGATCGCGCCGAACTACGCGTCGCCCACTTTCTATGCCAAGGACGCCATGACCGGGCTGCGGCTTCTGAACGAAATAATGGACCCGGCCACCAGAGAAGCGGTTCTGGCGTCACATATTTTCGGGGAGTTGGAATCCGGGCCAGCCCCCAGCCCCCAGTCCGCAGTCCCCAGCGGGCAGAGCCGCAGCCCGAAAGTCCGCACCGATTTCCCGATCCCCTCGGCCCCGTATCTCGATCGCAGAGTGCGCGACGTTCCGAATCTTCCCGAAGTCTGGAGTTACATAAATCCGTTCATGCTGTATGGCCGTCACCTGGGCTTCAAAGGCAATTTCGAAAAGTTGCTGGCCGAGCGCGACGCGAAAGCTTTGAAGCTTTATCATGGTGTCGAGCAAGTGAAAATCGAAGCGGCCCGTTTCATGCAGGTGAAAGCGGTCTGGCAGTTCTTTGAAGCGGAGCGCGATGGGAATGCAATCCACCTCTTCGCTCCCGCGGGCGTTAGTCCGATCCACACGTTTACGTTCGGCCGGCAGCCTCGCGCCGACGGCTTGTGTCTGAGCGACTATGTGCTGGAGGCCGAAGAGGGCCGCCGCGATCATATAGCGTTATTCGTGGTCACCGCCGGCGCGAAGGTTCGCGAGGAGTCCGAGCGCGCCAAAAATGCCGGCGAGTTTTTCAAGGCGCATGGCTTGCAGGCGCTGGCGATCGAAACCGCCGAGGGCTGCGCCGAGTGGCTGCATCGCCGTCTACGCGAGGACTGGGGCTTCCCCGATCCACCCACGCTAACCATGCAAGAGCGTTTCACGTCGCGCTATCGCGGCAAGCGCTACAGTTTCGGCTATCCCGCCTGTCCGAATCTCGACGATCAGCAAGGCCTGTGGAAACTCCTGCGCCCGGACGATATCGGCGTCCAGCTAACAGAAGGAATGATGATGGAGCCCGAGGCAAGCGTCAGCGCCCTGGTGTTCCACCACCCGGATTGCGCCTATTTCACGGCCAGCGAAGTGGCCGAGCCGGTGTTGGTTTCGTAAGTCGAGATTCCTCTTCGGGCCGGCGTGCAATAGCGTGCCATGGTCTACGGCAACTGTGGCAAGTTTGGCGTTGTGAGCAATGTAGAATCCTGCAGGTTACCGAACCGCAGAGGCGGCTGTGGGTTCGAATCCCCCCTCTCCGCCATTTTTCCTCACAAAATACATTGGAGTTCAGTTGAGATCCCGCTGCCCATTGGGAAAGTGGACCCCTGAGGGGGCGCTCACCGGGTGAAGAATGGCGTGGCTATATCGGATCATGAGTGACACGCTTGGCGTGATTGATATTCTGTTTCGGGGGACGCAACCGCGATCACGGTTGACACGTGACAAGTATCACTTTACAGTGCGTGTCGATGATTAGGAGCTTCCAGCATCGTGGCTTGAAAAGACTCTAATGTATCTCAGAGGGCAAATCATGGCGTCGACAATGGTTCACATTCGCATTGATCAGAAGACGAAGGCGAGGGCCACGAAAACGCTGGCTGCCATGGGCATGTCTGTATCCGACGCCGTACGCATGCTACTGGTGCGCGTGGCCGCGGAGAAGGCCCTGCCCTTCGATGTGAGGGTTCCCAACGCGGCCACGGTGAAGGCGATGCGCGCTGCCGACAGCGGCCAGGGTAAGCGTCATAAGTCCCCAGGCGCGCTGTTCAAGGACGTGGGAATCTGATCCTTGCGAAACCCGCTACCGGAACACATTCGGATCTGTTCTGAGGCGCCCGCTCAAATCCGGCCGCGCGGGTGCGTGGCTGTGGCTGCCTGTCTTAGAAACTCACCCGCAGCGCCAATTGCAGCCGGCGCGGGGCGGCACTGGCGGTAAACTGGCCGAATAGCGCATTTGTTTGCGCTCCCGTTACAGGATCGAACCTAGCCGCGGTATCCACCGTCGTGAACTGCGTGTGGTTCAGCACGTTGTAAGCCTCCACGCGGAACTGAGCCTGCAGGCGCTCGCCTCGTAGCGGAATATTCTTGAACAGAGAAACGTCCAGGTTGTTAATGGGAGCCCCGTGGAAAACGTGTTTGTTGGCGTTTCCCCAGCAGGCGAACGGAGTGTTTGTAACCTGGCACGCTGTCGGCGAAGGAGCCGCCACGGCGGACGTATTGAACGCTTGCAAATTGGCCAGCGGACCAGCCTTGGGGTCGCCCACAATGTTCACGCGCCCGCTATCGGTCGATCCGGTTATGTCCTGGGAAGGAGAGTACGAGTAGCTGACTCCCATGGGCGCGCCGCTCTGGTAAGTGTAGATGCCCGAAAGCTCCAAGTTATCGAATGCCGCCTTCACGATCCTGCTGTTAACAACGCTGCTGGCACGGGGCAGATTGTAGTTCCAATAGAAACGGAATATCTGCGTGTGATCGAAACCCGCTTCGCCGTAGTTCCAGACCTTGGGATTAATTTGGTTACTGACCGTAGTGGAGGTGCTGCTCCCCTGGCTGTCGGCGTAATCCATGGCCTTCGAGTACGTGTACACGAATCCGTAAGTAAGACCATTCTTATAGCGCCGGCGAAGCGTGGCCTGCAGTGAGTGGTAGTTGGAATTACCGCCGAAGAAGTAATAATTGATGTCTCCGTATCCCTGATAAGGACGAAGGAACTGCGAGACGTACGGTTTTTTGGTGGTGGGATCGATGTTCTGGGGCTGAGCGTTGATTCCAAGCGGCGTGGAATTCAAGTTGACGCGTTCTTCCAGATGCCGCGCGAGCGAGCCAACGTAAGCCACGTCCAGAACGTTGCCGAAGCCGATATCGCGTTGAAAACCGAAACTGAAGTTATATGTTTTTTGAATGTGCTGATTTACGTCGAATCCCTGAATTGTGCCGGGGGAGTTGAAGCCAGCCTGATTGATGAAGGTCTGAACCGTAGTGTAGTTGATTGCCGGTTGAAACTGAATCGGCGGCGTGTACTCGATATTATTTCCAAAGTTATCCTGGTCGTGCATGTTATAGAAAATCCCGCCGCCGCCGCGAATTACTGTCTTGCCGTCACCGATGGGGTCCCAGGCGAAGCCCAGGCGCGGCGCCGTCTTTATGCCATCGGTATTCCTGAGTCCCGCCGGATAGCCGGGAGTGGTCTTCCGGTAAACGATTCCATTGATCGGATTGCCGGCTTCCGGTGCAATAGCTCCGATAGTCACCGCAGGCAAGATTGCCCCCGTGATGGGGTTCATACCCATGCGTTCTGTCCCCACCATAACGGGACGAATGAGTTTTACCGCCTGCGCCGGGTCCCAGAGCGATGGCACGAATCCCCCTTCCTGGAGCTGCTCACTGTGCCACGGCAAGGCCCAACCGAAGCGCACTCCCAGATTCAGCGTGAGGTTGCGCGTGACCTTCCAGTTGTCCTGCGCGAACCATTCCACGCTGGTGGTGAACTCGTACATAGGCGGACGCGAGGTCGCTTCGGTATAGGAATTCATGACACCCAGCAGGGCGTTGCTGTAGGCGTTGCCGGTATCCTGGGCATTTTTGCTGTCCGAGCCGAAGGCCATGGCGCCCGCGAAATTGGCGGCATTCAAGCCCTTCATGGCGGCCCAGTGTTCCGCATAGATTCCTGTTTTGATAGTGTGGCCGGCGGTGGTCTTATTCAGCGTGCCGTTCGCGTTATAGGTATTCTCCACGCCGCGCAATGGGAACCGCGCCGTATAACCCGGGTCGGCTGGTTTGCTGATCCCGCTGAAGGAGGCCGCCGGAACCAGATTGAACGGATTGTCTTCCGGATGGAACTGGGGAATATTCACGCCAGTGGCCGCCCGCGTTCTTGCGGTAACGTCTGACTGGTTGAGCGCGGCGCCGCCTTCCGTGAAGCGGGCGTAGCCGATGCTTCCTTGCAGTACGGTGGTGGGGTTGACGATATGGGTAACCGATGAAACATAGGAAGGAGAAATCGCGGTGTAATGCTGCGGCAGCCATCCCCAACTGGTGTTTGCCGCTGAAACCGCGTTGCCGGTCTGATCTTCCCACCAGTAATTCGCCCGGAAATACATCATCGTCTTTTCGCTGATGTTATAGTCGATTCGTCCGGTTTCGATGCGCTTGGGAACGTTCAAGCTCTCCTGGAAAACGTAGTTGTACTGGCCCTTGGCGACCAATTGATTAGCCGCGCTGATGTAATTCGGCAGCGGCAACAGGTTCAGGTAGTTCTGAGTGGATTTCAGAATGCGATCCGAGGGAATGACATTCCCCGGAATAGCGACGCCGGTGAGTGGATCCTTCACTACGACCGCTTTGTTGCCGACTACCGATTGAGTGAAGTTGCCCTGCCGCTCCAGCGCCGTGGGCATCGTCAGATCCACTTCCGCCTTCGGCCGTTTCTCGCGGATCTCCTCGCTCGACGCGAAGAAGTAAAGCTTGTTCTTCAGACCGGACACACGTGGAATGGTGAGGGGTCCGCCGATATTGCCGCCCATGGTGGAAATTCGGTAGCGTGTCTGCGGGATACCCTTCTGGTTATTAAAAAAGTTGTTGGCGTTGAACGCCTCGTTGCGGATGTAGTAATAGGCGCTGCCATGGTATTGCTGTGTACCGCTTTTGCTCACGGCCATGATGGTCATGTTCTGGCTGCGGCCATATTCCGCATCAAAATTCGCGAGCTTCACTTCGACCGTTTGGACGGCATCCAAGCTCAACGTGGTGTTCATATTAGACTGATTGGAATTGCCCGAGGGCATGCCGTCTATCAGGATGTTATTGCCGGTGGTCCGCCCGCCGGAGACGTTGAATGTAGTGTTGCCGCTAAACGTCTGCACCTCTTGCGTGACGTTCGCGACCACGCCGGGCATCAGTTCCGCGAATTGAGAGAAATCGCGGTTCATTACCGTCAGGTTCTTGATTTCTTCGCTGGTGATGGTTCCGGCGCGCTCGCTATTGTTGAGCTGCACCGTACTGCCTTCCGCCTTCACTGTGACGGACTCGTTTACGGAGCCTACGTCAAGCCGCAAATTTCCAAGCGAAATCGTTCCGCCGGGCGGCAATTCGATTCCTAGCTTCTGATACTTCTTGAACCCAGGGTGTTCCACGCTCACGTTGAACATGCCAGGTGTAACAGCGGTAAACACGAACCCCCCGGCGGCATCGGCGCTGGCGTTACGAACCACCCGTGTTTCCGCGGAAACAAGTTGAACCGCCGCGCCGGCCACGGCCGCGCCTTCCGGATCGGTGACAGTGCCGGCTATCGACCCGGTCACCTGCTGGGCCGGCATCAAAGAAGGCAATAGGGACAAGAGACAAAGTGCAAGATGACGCATGCGGGACCAACCCTTCTGGAAAAGCTACCGTTTGCTAAGTCTATAGCGTTAAAGGTGGGGGAGTCAAGCCTCGAGAATCGGGGGCTCTGGCCAAGGTATCGCTTCATGAGGGGAGAGGGTCAAACGACTTCCCGCGAATTGTGGTGATATTCCCTGTCGACCCGCCTCGCCGCAACGCAGCTACACCTGAAGGCCAAACTCCAGAAAGATTTGTGGCCTTAACGCAACTTTTTCCGCGCTTATACTATCGAGACCCAGATTGCAGTAAATCAAACGTCGGGAAAATCAGATTCGAGGTTGATAATGCCCAATTTTGGAAAAACGCCTTCGCAGCCAATTACACCGCATGGCAACCCCCTACGTCAGGGGCAGGTGCGCCCGCGGCCTCCAAGAAACAGTTCGCAGGCCCATGGTGGCGTTCATCCGGTAACAGTTTTCGCCCGGGGATCGCAAAAGTTTCAACCGCTACCGGATCCACTTGGCCAGCCCCCTTACCACTTCGATCTGGAGTCGGCGATTCCTGGTATCGGCGCGATGGCGCAGCAGCTCGGAAAGCTTGTGTTTCACACAGTCGGAGATACGGGTGGCGTCAAAAACCCAGATTATCAAGCGCTTGTAGCGAAGACCATGAAAGGCGATCTTAATAAGACGGATGGATCTGCCCCCAGCTTTTTTTATCATCTGGGCGACGTCGTGTACTTCAATGGTCAGATCTCTGAGTATTACTCACAATTCTATGAGCCGTATAATCACTACGACGTCCCGATTATCTCCATTCCTGGCAACCACGATGGCGACCCCATCGACTCTACGCAAACCTCGCTGGACGGATGGGTTGACTATTTCATGGCAGCGGCGCCGCGAATCAATCCCGAGTCACATGACGCGCCGCGCGTCACCATGTCGCTGCCGAACGTGTACTTCACCCTGAACTGCCCGTTTGTAACAATTATTGGGATGTACACGAACGTTCCGGAGCACGGTTCGATCGATTCCGTGCAGCAGCAGTGGTTAACAAACGAGTTTGCCAACGCCCCCAACGACAAGGCCCTCATCTTGGCATTGCATCACCCGGTCTATTCGTTTGACGACCACCACAGCGGCAGTCCACGAATGGCCGATGCCGTGCAGCATGCAATCAATGACAGCCGGCGGGTGCCGAACATGGTGCTGACCGCGCACGTGCACAATTATCAGCGCATTGAACGCAGCCTTGTCCAGGATACACAAACTCCGTTTCTGGTTATCGGCGCCGGTGGCTATTTTCATCTGCACGGGATGAACACAAATCCGCCTCTTCCGGGGAATGGCGCTGCGATGACCGAGGACCCGCAGACCGGAGCGCAACTGATTGCGAGCAACCACACGAACCACGGTTACGCCACGCTCACGGTTGACCCGAACAGTATATCCGGTGTTATAACTACGGTCGACGAACAAAGATATCCAGGAGAGGCCGATGCCGACACGTTCTCGTATCCAGCGCAGGCCCTTTATTTACCGGACGGTGTCGTGGTTAGCTTGTAGTTATCGCCCCTGGGGCCGCGAGCCCGCATACGGCGAAGCCGACATCGTCTCTCCCGGCGAAAGACAAGGCGAGTCAATTATTTGAAGCCGATCCTCATCTGCCTGCTCGCCGCCATCGCCCTCCTGGCCGCTTTTCTGCTCTACCGATCCCTCACCTCGGCCAATCGTTTGGACGTCGATCCTCACGCCGCCCACGAGATCGACAAGGCGAAACGGCATTGAGCGGCCAGCACTTCCCGGCAAGTAAGGTCTTCTCGGGCCCGTCGCGGCGCGCGCCCCGAACTTCCGTACTATGAATCCAGTTCTACATTCTGGTCGAATTACGATTTCATCTAAGGGGTTCTCCTAATTTAACGTACAGCCTACGGATGATAATTTAGCTCAAGCAACCGAATCGATCAGTTGCAAAAGAGGAGCCCAGAATACAATGACACGGATCAACAGCTTTATTTTGAAGATGCAAGTTTGGAAAGATACTCGAGGCCAGGACCTCATTGAGTATGCATTGATGGCAGGTTTCGTGGCAGTGGCCGCGGGCGCTATCATGCCCGGCGTAGCAACCAGCATCAGCACGATCTTCAGCAAGATCGCCAGCGTAATGACGGCCGCCGCGGCCACCAGCTAACCCCCCTTGAAGGGCCGGGCGAACAAAGTACCCTCTCCCTCGCCAGGCCCTTGCTTCATCTATTAGAGGGAGGATAATGGGCGGAGGATGTCGGCCCGACGGCTTCTGCGTGTTGTCCTACTTTTGGTGGTCTTGATTTTTCTTTGGACTCGCGGCAATCAGTGGCATGACCGCGCGGGCCTTTGGCTGGCGGGCAGTATCACGCTTACCGTAATTCTGGTGATGACGCTAGTCGTCGAAGTCAGCGGCATTCAGCAGAAGTGGAAGCGGATGCGCGACGAGGTCCCCAAGAAGCCCCTCGGCCTGGATACGTAAACTTCTGGAAGCGATTGCTTACGTTTTCAGAACCGCGACCGTTGGCATGAGGTCTCATCTACGGCCGACCTTGTCCGCTGACAAGTTGAGGCTTTACGACAGCCCTCGCCAGGAATCGCACCCAGCCCCCAAACATCGCACGCTTGCCTACGCGCGCGGTTCTGTAAGTAGTCTTCAAGGCAACTCGTCTACAACCCTGTCGATATCTTCCGGGCTGATATAAAAATGTGGCGAGAACCTGACGAAGCCTTGTCTCGGCGCCGCGACTATTCCCCGATCCTTTAGATCCCGTACGATCTTCCTGCTGTCCACTCCATCTTTGTTCAGCGCAATAATCCCGGAGCCATTTTCATCTGTTCGTTCCCCCAGCAACTGATAGCCTTTCCGTGCGGCGCCTTCCGCCAGTTGGCCGGCCAAGGCCTGAACCGCGGGGCCGATCCGCTCTACTCCCACTTCCAGAAGCAACTCGATTGATGCCCGCAAGCCAAAGCAACCTATCGTGTTGAGCGTGCCGCACTCGTATCGCCCTGCATCCGGGCGCAAAGTCATGTCGCGCGACGCATAATCGTTATAACCGGCCACATTCGTCCATCCGAATTCCGCTGGAAAGACCGAATCCTGACGTTCCTTGCGTATATAAAGGATGCCGCAGCCTTCCGGGCCAAGCATCCACTTGTGGCCGTCCGCCGCTAAAGCGTCGATGTTGGCCGCCCGTACATCCAGGGGGAACGCTCCCAGCCCTTGAATGGCGTCGACGAAGAAGAAGCAGCCCCGCCGCCGGCAGATTTCGCCGATCGCGTTCAGGTCCACCCGAAGTCCGCTCAGGTATTGCACGAAGCTGATCGCCAGCAGCTTGGCCCCATGGCACGCCCGGTCAATGGTGTCCAGGGAGTCAGTCACAGAAAGCCAAACAACTGTGCATCGATCGGATCCAAGCCGCAGCCAGGGATAGAAATTGGCCGGAAACTCCTCCCGAAACGCTATGATCTTGTCGCCCGGCCGCCAATTCAAACCCATGGCCACGGTTGCGATACCCTCCGAAGTATTCTTCACCATGGCGATCTCGGTGCGGTCGGCGCCAATCAGCCGCGCGGCAGCAACT
>CATPCJ010000003.1 GCA_955652915.1 uncultured Bryobacteraceae bacterium | reverse complement strand
TTCAGCTCATCTCTCGAAATGACGTGGGCTTCCCGTTGGACACACACGTCTGGAAGGACTGAGCCGGGGCTCATCACGGCACCGTGCCGCTGCGCGAGAAGAATGAGCTCGCGGCCCGCCAGAATTCTTTGTGTCCCCTGCATGGGAGCGAAACCAACCTGCGTTTCAGGATCGAGTCCTTGAAAGATAGGGACGGCGCCGGCGAGGTCGCGTACCACAATCCGGTCTGAAGGTACGGAGATACAAGTGGCGCGCGCGGCCAGAGTCGCGAATAGGAGAGCCAAAAGTGTTCTCATTGTTTTAAGTTATTTGCTTGCTGGTACATTTCGTCGGCGGCCTTCACAACTTTCGAGCTCGCCTCATAGGCGCGCTGGCTGACGATCATGTTGATAAACTCTTCCACGATGCTCACGTTGGAACCCTCGACATAACCTTGCATCAGCGCTCCGAGTCCTTCCTGCCCGCCCGGATTGCCCACGGTGGGATCGCCGGAAGCGTCCGTTTGAGTAAAGAGGTTTTGTCCGATGCTGTTCAATCCGGCTGGATTCGCAAAGTTCGCCAATTGGATTTGTCCCGCCACTTGCCCCGCCGACTGACCCGGTTGGGTATAGCTGACAGTGCCATCGCCGGCGATGGTGACGCTCTGCGATTGAGCGGGAATCGTAATCTGCGGTTCTATGGGATCGCCATTCGCCGTCACGACATTGCCGTCGCGGTCGAGTTGGAAGCCGCCGTCGCGCGTGTAGGCCAATTCGCCCGTGGGGCGACGCACCTGGAAGAAACCTTTGCCCTGAATGACAATGTCGAGCGGATTGCCGGTCTGCTGGAAGTTGCCCTGTGTAAATATGATTTCGTTGGATGCCGGACGCGTTCCGAGACCGATTTGCAATCCGCTCGGCACAACGGTTTGCGATCCAGCGGCTGCTCCGGGCTGAATGAAACTCTGATACAGCAGATCCTGGAACTGCGTCCGCCGCATTTTGAAACCGTTGGTATTCGCGTTGGCCAGGTTATGCGCGATGGTGTCGATGTTCATTTGCTGCGCGCTCATGCCGCTGGCAGCGCTATAAAGAGCTCGGATCATTTGGTGCTCCCAAGAATCATTGCGTTACCCGGGCGACTTCATCCATTGCCCGCTTATTCATTTCAATGCCAATGGACATGGCCTTCTGCAAGGTTTCGAACTGGCGCATCACATTCACCAATCGCGCCGCTGACTCGGCCGGCTGAAAATTGGCTGCCTCCAACTTGCCTTGCTGAATTTGTGCGTTCGTCGCGGGCGTAGGCTTAACGCCGGAGACATCCAAGCGAAAATAGTTATTTCCACGCTTGGTCAGCGCCGTGGGATCTTGAAAATCGACAATCGCAATCTGCCCGGCATCCTGCCCGCCCTGCCGAACCATGCCGTCGGGGCCGATCTCGACCGACTTCGAGCTATCCAGAGCGATCGGATTTCCGTCAGTGCCTTGGATCGAATAACCGTCGAGCGTTTCGAGTTGGCCATCTTTGGAGAATCTAAAGCTGCCGTCTCTAGTAAAGAGAGGACCTGAGGGCGAATTGGCAATGAAGAATCCTTTGCCGTTCAGGGCGAGATCAAGGGGGCCGCCTGTCGGAGTCATTGACCCTTGCGCGAAATCAGTCCAGTTCCGTTCGATCACCGGCAGCGTGGGAGGATTAGTGCCCGCAGGCGATTCGGCGGCCTCCTGGGAAAGATATAAGCCAAAAAATTCGCGATCGGCCTTGAAGCCCGGCGCCGAGGAGTTGGCGATGTTGTTCGCCAACAGGTCCAAGCTTTCCATTCGCGACCGCATTCCGCTTGCCGCTGAAGTTGTGAGTGCGTCCATAAGATATGTCGCTATCGCGGGAGTTCAATGCAATTCGGTGGCCGCGCGCGAATGCTCACGTAGTGATAGGGAATCGACCGATAAGTTCATTGTGGGACGAATCTACCGCGACAAAAAAGTGTCAGAACGGGATTCGTGCCAATTTTATATCGCCGGTGAAATCGATAACCGCATGAGAATCAGCAGGCCCGTAACGGCCCGTCACATGCCTTAGCTGTCTGCGTGAACGTCACTGGCCTTGCGGTCCCTCAGACAACCCAGCCGCCTATCAAACTTCCGGTGAGGCTTGCCGTTTCAACGTCAACACCGGTCTCCCCTTTCGCTGGTGGCGAACTCCACGGCTTCCGATCGCTGCTGAGTGCATTCATTCATAAGAATCCGGCCCCACTTCCATTCGCACCGCTGGTGATCAACAACAGGAGCAGGGAAGCCAAGAGCGAGAAACAATCTACTGCACCTGCCGGTCAAGCAATTATTCTCGAGACGCCGCGATTCACGCCAATCGCTGCACAGAGTAATGACTTGGGGGACCGAACCAACGAGGACAAGCGATCCGGTCCTGCGCCGGACGAAAGCAAGACAACCGCGCCGCGTGGCATGCCTTATCAAGGAACGAGTGGCCCACGTGCTCTTACGCCTGACATTGCGTTTGGCCTTCATCTGACGAAAAACCAGCCGCCAACCGAAGATGGCGGACGGGTGGCTTCCGACCCGCTCCCGGCCGATCCGTCTCCGGCAGCAGACGCCTTGCATATTACTCAGTCGGCTCCGGAGCTCAGTTCTGGTGGCGTGGCCTCTCCCTCTACGTCGCCACAACAGGAAATAGCCGAGATTCCTACGGCCGGCAACGGCACCATCCAGCGAGATTTGCCGCAGCCGATCCGCACGGAAGCCTTCACCGCGCGGCCCTTGGAAAAGGCGACACCTCCGACGGCACAGCCACATGGCACTGGCGGGAATAGTTCGGGCAGTGACGAGAAAGAACAAAGGGATTCAGCTCAACCCCCCGCTCCGAAGCAGAACCGGGCGACGGTGGCCCGCAACGACGGCCCCTTGCCGGCAAATTCAGGTACCGGTGAAATGTCCACAAGGCAATTCGAGAGCTCCCGGACTGCCGAGCCACAGGCCAGTCGAGCCGAAACACACCCGAACGATTCAAGGAAAGTCGCCTCCGGCCCTGAAATTAATCCCGCGCCTCAGCCACAACCAGCTAGACAGATCTCGTTGAAGTTAACTGGTCCCGATTCCACCAAGGTAGATCTTTTGTTGACGGACCGGGCGGGAAAAATGCAAATTGCGGTTCGGACGGGCGATCATGCTCTGGCCAAGTCGATGCAAACCGACCTGACCGAATTGGTCGGGCGTCTAGAGAATAAGGGGTTCAAGGCGGAAGCTTGGATTCCCACGTCGGGCCGTCATGGAGAGGGGGCCGTTGCGCTCGAGCCTTCCAGCCAGGGCAATCGGCAGAGCTATCAACAAAACCAGCAGCAGTCCGGCGGCTCGAGCCAACAGCAACGGCAAGGTCAGAACCAATCGAATCAACGGCAACAAGCCGCTTGGAAGGCGCAATTGGACGAAACATCTTTAGTAGAACAAACAAGGACGAAAAACATATGACGATCAACGCTGTCAACGCACCCAGCACCATTCCCGAACAAACCGCGGCTGCACAAAAAGCATCGCCGCCTGTCGACGGACTCGCCAACGAGCAGACCTTTTTGAAACTGTTTGTCGCCCAACTCAAGCATCAGAATCCGCTGCAGCCCCAAGACGGGACTCAATTCATCGCTCAGTTGGCGCAGTTCAGCTCGCTCGAGCAACAAGTTCAGATGCGGCAGGATCTGGATGCGCTGAAGGGTCTAAGCCTCAAGCCGACAACCAGCGCCGCACAGACACCCCAGGCCTAAGGAGCATCATGTTCACATCATTCTCAACAGCCCTTTCCGCGCTGAAAGCACAGGCGACAGCCATCGACGTCGTCGGGAATAACCTCGCGAATTTGAATACAACAGGCTTCAAGGGCAGCGTCGTTTCCTTTCACGATCTGGTGAGCCAATCTCTTGGCTCAGGCGAGGCCCAAGTGGGGTTCGGCGTAGGCCGGCCGGCAACTTTGCGGCACTTCACCCAAGGCTCCATTCAGGTCACGAGCGGACCGCTCGATGCGGCGATTCAAGGTGACGGATTCTTTCTGGTGCAGGCGCCGAATGGCGCCATTCAGTACACCCGCGGGGGCAACCTTCAGGTAGACAAAGATGGGCAGCTGATGACGACGACCGGCGAATCGGTGCAAGGCTGGACGCGGACGAATGGGGTTCTCGACACGAACCTTGCGGTGGGCACCATTGTCCTACCGGTGGGGACGGTGGAAGCCCCGGTCAAGACCAAATCGTTCTCTTTTGACATCAACCTGAATGCCGCTGCCGCCGTGGGAACACCGGACGGTACGTTCTCAACGTCGGTTACGATCTTTGATTCTCTGGGCACTTCGCATGTGGTGGAAGCTCGGTTCACGAAGAACGCCACGGCCGGCCAATGGGACTATAGCATTAATATCCCGGATGCAGACGTCCAAAACCCACCCGCGACAGCGCTGACGGGCAGCATTACCTTCGACGCCAACGGAAAGTTGTTAACACCAGCGGCGACCGACCCGGCGCCTCAATTGCAGATCACGGGCCTGAAAGATGGCGCCGCGGACATGAACGTCGACTGGAGTCTGTTTAACGGAACAACACCGCGTATGAGCCAGTACGCTCAAGCCTCGGCTACCTCGGCGGTCGGCCAGGATGGCAAACCCTCCGCGCAACTAACGAGCATTGCCCTGGGCAAGGAAGGGGCGGTGGTCGCGCAGTATTCGAACGGACAGCAACTCGTGGTTGGTCAACTCGCCATGGCTCTGGTCCGAAATCCCGAGTCCCTGATTTCCGTTGGCAACAACAGCTATCAGCTCAGCTTCCGAACGGCCGTTCCCGCCGTGGGCCTTCCGAACACGGGCGGGCGGGGCTCCGCGATCGGTGGAGCGCTCGAGTCTTCCAACGTCGATATTGCCCAGGAATTCACCAACCTGATTGTTCTTCAGCGCGGCTTCGAGGCCAATTCGAAAATCATCACGGCGGTCGACGAACTAAGCCAGGTCACCATCAACCTGAAGAAGTAATTGAGGAACGCACACATGACGCCCATGGAGGAAATCGCCGATTTGACCGACGTGCCCATTGAGATCGAAGTCCAGTTGGGTCAGAAGATCTTGACTATCGCTCAGATTCTCCAATTGGGGCAGGATAGCGTGATTCGCATGGCGCGCTCGGCCGGGGATCACATGGACATTTTGGTGGGCGGAACGCTCATCGGGTACGGAGAGATCGTAATCATCGAGGATGCGGTGGGTGTGCGCATCACGGACTTCAGCCCCGAGGAATAGACGCTAGCATCAGCATGGACATCGTAAAACAATCGCTCGCCATCACGTTCGTTTTCGCGCTCCTATGGGCCGCGCTGTGGTTTCTTCGGAAGCGGGGGAACGTCCGCATCGGTTTCCCGAGGGCTCACGCGGCGCACGGTGTCCTGGAGTCGCGCGGGAAGCTTGCTCTCGGCCCGCAGCATTCCATTCACGTCGTTAGATTCGGCGAGCAGGATATGGTGGTGGCGGTGCATCCCGCTGGTGTCACTCTGCTTCGTGGACCGTCGCGCATACCGCTTGCTAACGCGCGTGGTTCGGAAGCGTCGATTCATCGGCAAGAGGCTTCCTCTCCGGGCGGCCTTGTCCTCGGACAAACTAAGGCTTCACGGCAGCCCCTCGCCAAGCACGCGGTTGTCAAGCCTAGTGCGGGACAAAACTTTGGCCGACCATCCTATCCGACAGACGCAGTTGGTCCTGGAATCGTATGAAGTCATCGTTGCTCCGCGCCATCCTCGCATTAGCCGGACCCGGCATCTTGCTGGCGCAGGGACAGGGTCCGCTTTCCGGCATCTCGCTGGTGCAAACCAAGGGGTCGGCGACGTTGAGTGTGCCCATGCAAATCGTGGTGATGCTCACCGTGCTGAGCGTCCTACCGGCCATCATCATGTCCGTTACTCCTTTTCTGCGGATCACGGTGGTGCTGCACTTTCTGCGTCAAGCGTTGGGCACACAGGGCACCCCATCCAATCAGGTACTCATCGGCCTGTCGATGTTCTTGACGTTCCTCATTATGCAGCCGGTGGTGACCGAAATTTACCACAAGGGTTGGGAACCGGTCGAGAGCGGGCAGGTGATTTGGCAAAAAGGCTTCGAAGACGGCTCGCAGCCCTTGAAAGCTTTCCTGGTGAAGTACGTTCGCGAGAAGGATGTGAAACTTTTCCTGGACGTCTCACATACTGCCGCACCCGCGCGTCCATCCGACCTCGGTCTCATGGTGCTGGTGCCCTCCTACGTGCTCTCGGAATTGAAAACCGGTTTTCAGATTGGCGCCGTGCTGTTTCTTCCGTTTCTGGTGATCGATCTGGTGGTCGCTTCCGTGACGCTCTCCATCGGGATGGTGCAACTGCCGCCCGTCATGTTATCGGCACCATTCAAGATTCTGCTCTTTGTGCTGGTGGATGGCTGGAATCTGGTGGTTGGATCGCTTCTCAGGAGCTTCTATCCAACATGACACCCGAACTCGCGGTTCAAATCTTCCGTCATGCATTGCTCGAGGTGTTTTGGTTGGCCATGCCGGTTCTCGCGATCGGGTTCGTGGTTGGAATCGCGGTCAGTCTGGTGCAGGTATTGACTTCCATTCAGGACACCAGCTTCAGCGCCGTTCCGAAGCTGCTCGCGTTCCTGTTCGGTTTGCTGCTGATGCTGCCGTGGATGACCACGAACCTGCTTACCTACACGACGCTATTACTCGGTGATTTTGGCCGGTATGCACACTGAGCTAACCTTCAACCTCTCGACCCTGTACGGGTTCCTGCTGGTGCTGGCTCGTGTGTCGGGAGTAATTGCGTTTGTTCCCATTCCTGGACTCTCGGCCGGTCCCGAAGTCAGCCGCGTAATCCTGGCGTTGGCATTGACGATCTCGCTACTCCCGGTGTGGCCGGCGCCCATACTGTCTGGCGCTCTGCTCGGCAGGCTCCTTGGCTGGGTTGGCACGGAGGCGGCGTTTGGTCTCACCATTGGATTGGCCGTTTCGTTCCTGCTGGAAGGGTTGCAAATGGCGGCGCAGATGATCGGGCTACAGGCCGGTTACTCCTTCGCATCCACCGTAGATCCCTCCACGCAGGCCGACACCACCACGCTTCAAATGATGGCCCAACTCTTCGCGGGTAGTCTGTTCTTCGCGTTCGGATTCGATCGCCAGGTAGTTCACATCCTCGCGCGGAGCCTGGAATCGGTTCCCAGTGGAACCTATTCGTTCAGCGGCCCAATCGTGGAAGCGGTCACACATCTCGGATCGGCGGTCTTTTCGACGGGACTACAGTTGGCAATTCCGGTCCTCGCCCTTTTGCTGCTGCTGGACATCGCGTTCGCGGTGCTCGGCCGCCTACAAACACAACTCCAAGTGCTGTCTCTCTCCTTCAGCGTCAAGACGCTTGCCGCAGTCGCTTTCCTAGGCGGGGTGCTCTCGTTTTATCCGGCGGTTTTCGAAAAAGTGGGAAGGGTCACGTTCACCGCGTTGATGCGGCTGCTGAACTGACATGGCCGACTCGGGACAGCGCTCGGAAAAACCGACTAAGCGAAAGCTGGACAAGGCCAGAAGCAAAGGGCAATTCCCGGCCAGTAAGCAGCTATTGGCATCGCTCCAGTTCTTTACGTTCGTAATTTTGCTGGCCGTGGGATGGTCGCCATTCCTGGAACGGATGCGCGAGATGGCGCGATATTTTCTCACCACGGCCTTCCATATCCAATTGACCGGTCATGGCATGCCGGTCATTTACCGCGAATCGGTGGGCCACGTCTTCATGCCGCTTCTGTGGCTGGGCGGATGTCTCACAACGGTTGCCCTGGCAGGCCAATTGGGAAGCACGCGCCTGGGATTCGCATTTGAGAAATTGGCGCCAGACCTTAAACGCCTGAGCCCGCTGCAAAAGATAAAGAGTATACCGTCCCAGAACTTCGGCTCGTTTTTTCAAGCTCTCTTATTTCTACCGCTGCTCGGCTTGGCCGTGTATACAATAGCGTCGAAAAACCTGTCCGCCTATGCGAGTTTGACGCGCCAGGGTCTCCTTCCAGCGCTCGGTGTCGTTGCCGGATCGCTCAAAGACCTGCTGTGGAAAGCGGCCTATCTCTTCCTCGCTATCGGCGCGCTTGATTATTTTAGAGCCTATCGCCGGCATGCGAAGTCGCTAAAGATGAGCAAGCAGGAAGTTCGCGACGAGGCGAAGGAGACCGAAGGAAATCCGCAGATCAAGGGCCGGATACGCAAAATCCAACGCGATCTGGCTCGCCGCAACATGATGAAGGAAGTGTCCAAAGCCACTGCCGTCGTCGTGAACCCCACGCACTACTCGGTAGCCATCCGCTATGAGCTGGATAGCATGGCGGCCCCGCGCGTGTTGGCGAAGGGCAAGAATTATCTTGCTCGCCGCATTAAGGAAATCGCCATCGAACAGCAGATCCCGATTATTGAGAACCAGCCGCTGGCCCAGGCGCTCTATGCGTCCGCGGACGTCGGGCAGGAAATCCCTCCACATCTTTACCGGGCGGTGGCCGAAGTGCTGGCGTACATCTACAAACTCATGAACCCGAGGAAACACTAGCGTGGGGTACCAGCTAATTCCCGGCAGCGGGTCTCGCCGGCCGAAAGCGGGCAGCGGGCAGGATTGCCCGCCCCACACGGGACAGGAAGCCAAGTGGTAGCAGTGCCGCCGAAGACCGAGCGCTCGCTGATACCCGCCAGTGGAATTGCACCGAAAATGCCCGGCCAGGGTTTTTCCGTCCCTGCCGGTCTCGCAGCGAATTGGGCTGAGTACGCAGTCCCGATCGCGGTTCTAGGTATCGTGCTGGCGATGATCACGCCGCTGCCGACGTTTCTCCTGGACATTCTGATCAGCGCCAATATCACGCTGTCGGTGATCGTGCTGCTGGTTTCGCTCTACATTACGAAGCCGGTCGAGTTCAGCGTTTTTCCCACCACGCTGCTGTTGATGACGCTCTTCCGGCTGGCCCTGAATATTTCCTCGGCGCGCCTCATTCTTCTGAACGGAAACACCGGGACTTCGGCTGCTGGAGAAGTCATCCAGGCCTTTGGCGCTTTCGTGGTGGGGGGCAACTACGTCATCGGTGTGGTCATTTTCCTGGTGTTGATCGCGATTCAGTACGTGGTCATCAACCACGGCGCCGTCCGTATCTCGGAGGTGACCGCGCGTTTCACCCTGGATGCCATGCCGGGTAAGCAGATGTCGGTGGACGCCGATCTCAATTCCGGCCTGATTGACGATAACGAAGCGCGCGCCCGGCGCAAGATGCTGTCGGGTGAAGCGGAATTCTACGGGGCCATGGACGGTGCTTCGCGTTTCACCCAGCGCGACGCGGTGGCCTCGATCATCATTACGGCGATCAACATTCTCGCCGGGTTCCTGATCGGTGTGCTGCAGCATGGAATGGATCTCAAGCGGGCGCTCGAAACCTACACCGTGCTCACCATCGGAGACGGCCTGGTGACGGTTATTCCCGCGCTGATGATTTCCATTTCGGGTGGTTTGATCGTCACGCGTGCCAGCTCGGATACCAAACTGGGAATCGACTTTCAAAAACAGGTGTTCAGCAACTGGCAGCCGCTGATGCTGGCGTCCGGCGTCTTGATCGCCATGGCTGCTTTTCCGGGTTTGCCCAAGATTCCGTTCGTCGTGTTAGGCGGCGGAGTCGGGTTCGTTGCGTGGCGCGTGCGGCAACAAAGTGTCACTGCCGAAAAAACGAAGCCGCCGGTTGCGACACCGGCCCGCGAGAATCTCGAGGGGCTTCTGAAAATAGAGCCGCTGGCTGTGGAGGTTGGATTGGGGCTGGTACAACTCGTCGAAGGCGGCCAGAATTCGCAGTTGCTCCGCAGGATCGCAAGCATTCGACGGCAGTTAGCCGGTGAGCTGGGGTACATCCTCCCGCCGGTGCGCGTTACCGACAATTTGACGCTGAAGGCCCGTGAATATGTGATTTCGATCAAAGGCGTCGAGCTGACGCGCTTTGAACTGGTACATGGATGTGAGCTCGCTATTCGTGCCGACGAGAAGGCGGAAGCTATCGACGGAATTCCGGCTCACGAGCCGGCATTCGGTATTCCCGCTTTGTGGGTTGCGCCGGAAAACGTTGACAGCGCTCGCAGAGCTGGTTATACGATCGTCGATACAGTCAGCATTCTCGGCACGCATCTAGCGGAAATAGTCCGGCGATATGCGCACGAATTGTTCTCGCGACAGGACGCCAAGAAACTGCTCGATCGAGTTGCTGAAGAAAATCCGAAGCTTGTGGAGGATTTGGCGCCTAAATTGCTTCCATTAGCGGTAGTGCAAAAAGTTCTTCAAAATCTGTTGCGGGAACGAGTATCGATCCGGGATGCGGCGAGCATTCTCGAGGCCCTGGGCGAAGCCGCGCCGATCACGAAGAATACGATTCTGCTTACCGAATATGTCCGGCAAGCGATTCGGCGCCAGGTGGTGAAACCGCTGCTCGATCAAACCGGCGATTTGATGGCGCACTTCCTGGATCCAGCGCTGGAGCAGGCTATCGAATCGGCCGTGGAGCATACCGAGAATTCCAGCCACTTGAATCTATCGCCGCAGCGCGTCCGGGATATCCAAGAGCGAATCAAAAAGTGTTGCGGAACTCCGGACTCGCAAGCGGTGATGCTCACCAGTTCCGGGTCGCGGTATTTTGTGCGGCAAATGACCGAAAGCACCTCACCGAACTTGACCGTTCTCTCGCATAACGAAATGCCGCCGGGCAACAGAATCGTATCCCTGGGCACGGTGACATAGAGGAATAGCCATGAAATTGAAATCGTACTTCGCGGACACAGTCGAGGAAGCCATCAGCTTGGCGCGGCGCGAGATGGGGCCGGATGCGATGCTGGTCAATTCCAAGCGCAGTAACGCCGAGGCGCGGCATCTGGGAGCTTACGAGGTTGTTTGCGCCTCCGAGATGGAACCGCGGATTGCAGAGCGAGACAAGGCGAAAGGCCTGTTTGGTTCGACCCCCCCAGCGCCCTTGGACAGACTCTCGCAAGACGTGTCGGAAATAAAGCATCAGATGGAACGTCTGGCTTTAACGCTCGCGCGCTCGAGTACAGGTATGGTTGGGATGGCCTCCGATCCCGAACTTGCAAACGCTTTTGCCACTCTGGCCGCGGCGGAACTGGATGCCGATCTCGCCTACGACCTGATCGGTAAACTCGGATCGCCGTTTCGACCGGAAGCACTCAGAGCTGAATTGGGCCGGCTGCTGACGGTAAACTGCGAGATTGGCCAAGCCGGATCGCAGCCGCGTACAGTAGCGCTGGTTGGACCGCCCGGCTCGGGAAAGACTGCAACCCTGGTTAAGATGGCGGTGCAATACGGCATTGCATCACGAAAAGCCTGTCAAATTTTAACGGTGGACACGTTGCGTGTCGGGGCATCCGATCAACTGCGGTCGTACGCGGCCATCCTCGGAGTCGGTTTCCAGGTCCTCGAAACAACCACGGCGCTGGCGCGAGCCCTAGACGACCATCATCAAAAAGATCTGATTCTAATCGATACGCCCGGCCTGTCCGCGAACGACTTGGAAGGGTTCGAGGACCTGGGCGATTTCCTGTCCACGTATCCCGGAGTAGATACGCACCTGGTGCTTCCTGCCTCCATGCGCACCAGCGATTTGAAGCGAGTGGCCGGACAATATGAGATTTTCAAGCCCGTCAAATTGCTCTTTACCAGGCTCGACGAGACCGAAACGTTCGGTCCGATCTTGAGCCAGAGCATCCGGTCGGGAAAGCCGATGTCCTTTTTGACCCGAGGCCAGCGAATTCCCGAGGACCTGGAAGAAGCGGCCAAGGATTTGATCCTCGATCTGGTTCTGAAGCCGGAGCTACTCTCAGAGCGGCATTTTGGAACGGCGGCGGCATGAGAGCACCAGCGCTAGCGAAGGAATCTCCCAAAGCACTGAGGAATTATCAAACGCAAGACAACGCGGCCGATGAGCGCGAGCGCCTGATTCTCGAACATCTGCCTCAGGTGCGGCTGATTGCCCGGCGAATTCATGAAAGACTGCCGGAGAGCGTGAATCTGGATGACCTGGTTTCCACGGGAACGCTGGGGTTGATCGCAGCCATAGATCGCTTCGACTCCAGTCATAACGTGAAGTTGAAAACTTACGCGGAGTACAAGATTCGGGGCGCGATTCTGGATAGTTTGCGGGGATTGGATTGGGCGCCGCGCCAACAACGTAAACGCGCGAAGCAGATCGAAGCCGCGATCTCCGTGGCCGAGCAACGCCTGCATCGCGCCCCATCGGAAGACGAGATCGCATTGCAACTGAACGTAACGCTAGTGGAGTATCACGAATGGCTGGTGGATATTCGCGGCGTAAACCTGGGCAGTCTGGAAGTGGCGACGCCCGAAGATGAAGGCCGCAATCTGTTGGAGTACGTCTCTGACGACGAAGAGAACTGGCCTACGCGACTGTTGGAAAGAGCGGAGTTGCAAAGATTGCTCGCGGATGCCATCGACAAGATGCCGCGCACTGAACGGACGGTCATCAGCCTCTACTATCACGAGGAGCTGACGCTGCGGGAAATATCGAAGATCGTAAATCTGCACGAGTCCCGGGTTTCGCAACTGAAGTCTCAGGCGATCCTGCGGCTTCGCTCGTACATGGAGAAGCGCTGGCCAACGGAGAGGGGCGTTTAGCGGTGCCGGGAAACAACGCTTGTCAGCCGGCCATTTGGTTGGCCGGGGAATGCGCCGGGCAACTTGCGCAAGTCCTGGAGGCCATGACGGGCGAGGTGTTTTCGGTTTCGTACGCCGCGCGGGAGATCCGGGAAGACACCACTCAGAATGAAATGCTCTGGTGGGAACAGAGCTTCAATGTCGCTCCTGGCGCTCCGATCTGGGTGGGGGCCGAAGGACGGAGTTGGCAGGAGATCGGGAATCGCGTTATGCGAAGCGCGGGCGTTGACGACAGCGATCCCGAAGATATCCGGAGCACTTATCTCGAAACCATACGGCAAGCGTTGTCGGGGACGCTTGGAATCCTATCGGCAAGATCGGGGCGCGTAGCCGCCTGCTTGGAAGGAAGCGAGAATTCGCCACCGGCATCCAGTGACGCGTGCCGCTTTGCTTTCGAAATCAAGGCCGGGGATCTGGCTCTTCCTATCCTCGTGTTCTTCAGCCAGCCGCTGGTGAGCGTCCAGGGAGACATTCCGGCTCAGGCTGTCGCCGAATCAAGAGCGAGCGGAGCTCCCGCGATTCCCGACGGTCTTCCCGGAGGAAAGTCCGGTTCGATGGAGCTTCTGCTGGATGTCGAGCTGCCCGTAAGCGTTTCGTTCGGCCGGGCTCATCTTCCATTGAAGGACGTCGTCAAGCTAACCAGCGGCTCCATCGTTGAGCTAAGCCGCGCCGTGTCCGAGCCCGTGGACGTGATCGTCAATAACTGTGTAATCGCCCGGGGCGAAGTGGTGGTGGTGGAGGGAAACTTCGGAATCAGGATAAAGCAGGTAATCAGCCGGCAGGAGCGGCTCAGGACGTTGTACTAAGTTATGCTGAAAAACTATCTACTATCGCTCGGTCCGTACGCTTTGGTAGCCGCGGGTTCAATCGCGTGTCTCTTCGTTTTTCTGACTCTCAAGCAAGAGCTCCGGCGCCTGAAATCGCGCTTGGACCGGCAGCAAGCGGGCGAAGTTGCCGCTGCCTGGAATCTCAAGGTCAGGTTCGAGGAAATTACCCTGAGGCTCCGTGATTCCGAGGAGCGCGCGGGCGTACTAGTCGCTCCCCAGCCGGCCAAGTCCGGCCTCAATCTCACGAAGAGATCTCAAGTGATTCGCATGTCGCGGAGAGGGGAGCGCGCCGAAAACATCGCGGCGTCGTTAAGTCTGCCGCGCGGAGAAGTGGACCTGCTGTTGAAGATCAACGCCCTGGCCGCCAGCACCTCTTCGTGACTACATCCTGACGCCGCCGCGAACCACCCGAACGCGTGGCGGTGTCGATTTGTCCGACCGGCTGTCCTCGATAGTCACCGTGACACTGGTCTCATGACGATCCCGGCTCAGGTCCACCGGAAACGATTTCTTGGAGCTCGCAGACCGGATGGCGCTAACCAGCTCGTTTGGTGTTGTAACCTTTGATCCGTCCACCTTGGTGATCACGTCACCCGCTTTGATCCCGGCCCGCTCGGCCGCCGTATCCTTGACGACCGACCGGACCAGCACGCCTTCCTTCACGCCAAAGTACGTAGCCAGTTGCGGCGATAAGGATTCCGTCTCAACGCCCAGCATCGGACTGCGCCAGGTAGTGAAGACTTGCGGCATGTCGGGAATATGGACTTCAGGCATATCGAATCCCGGAAACATGTCTTTCATATTTCCGCTGTAGCCCTTGATTTTACGCGTTGCCACGGTAGCCGTAATAGTTTGCATGGACCCATTGCGGCTGATAGTCAATTTCACCTCGCGCCCTGCCGGAGTTTCCCGCACCAGCCGTCCGAATTGCTCCATGCCCTCGACGTGCTGGCCGTTATACTCCAAAACCACGTCTTCGGCTTTCAGCCCGGCCTTCTCCGCGGGACTGCCGTCTTCAACGCGCGTGATTTCCACGCCGGTCGTCTCCCGGAGCTTCAACTCTTTCGCCCGCTCGGTCCCGATCTCAGCCAGATTCACGCCCAGATAGGTTCCGCCCACCAGGGTGCCGCCTTTGAATTCGAAAACTTGCGGCGATTGAAACGACTGGAAAATCTCCACGCCTTGCGGAGTCTGAAACGGATCGAAGGACTGCGCGCCCAATCCGGCCGCGAATACCACCGCGCACGAAACAAATCTCTTCATAAAATCACCTCGTAATTTACTTCTGGCGGCGCAAATAAATTGTGCCACCGATCACGTTGATGTGCAACACCGGGCCGCCCCCGTTTAGAGCGCCTTCGGCCACCACCGGACTCATCCCCGCTTGGCTGACTTGCCTGGCACGAATCTCCGGAAAATCGGAAATAATTCTACCCACCGACCCGGCCGATTCATTCCTGGCGAAAACCGTCAACGGAAGGTTTGACGAAATGAATACGGTTATGTCACCTGAGTTGGTGCTCAACGTGGAATCTAAAATCCGGTTGCCGGAGAGCAGCTCAGCCAGAATGCTGCCCATGGCAGTGGACGCACGCAAGGCGCCTCCAACATTCCGCAAGCGGATTGCACCGCCCGACGAATCGCAGTGAACGCCATTGGCCGCATTCACCTGAATGGCGCCGCCGGAGCTCTCCGCCGTAACGGCCCCGCCGGCCTGCTGGACGTCGATTAATCCCGCGGCGGTCCGGGCAAACACGGTACCGGACGCACGCTCAATTTTGATGTTGCCGCCGGCCGTCGCGGCATGCACCGCGCCCAGCACCTGATGGATCAGGATTTCGCCACCCGCGGTCTCAAACCAGGATTCGCCGCCGGCGCTCTGCACGCGAATCACACCGCCGCCCGAATAGCATTTCATTGGGCCGCCGACGGTGCCCACCTGGATGTCGCCGCCACCTGTTCGCAGTTGAGCACGGCCCTTGATGCCCTCGACATTTATCTGTCCACCGGCGGAGCGCGCTTCCAATTCACCGTCCAGGTCCGACGCTTGTACATTTCCGGCGCGCGTTTCGATCCACATACGCAGCAGGGCGCGCGGCACGGATATCGACAACTCCGGCGCCTCCGCGATATTCTTCGGTGGCATGACGGTCAAGCGCATCCAGTCGCCCTGAGTTCGTGTTTTCACCTCGAACCGGCGAAGCAGCAATCCCGCTTCGCGCGCATTACGGGCCTGCACTCGCACCTTCAGCTGGTAGGTTGCGCGGGTGCTGTTATCGCCCTGCAGCACAACATTGCCGATGGTGTCCAGCCGAAAGCGCTGCATTGGCATGCCACTCGCGACGCCATTGATGGTGCGCACCCAGTAACGGCCTTCCCGAGTAATCGGGGAGTCGTTTTGCGCACGCACGGCGGGCCCAGCGCTGAGAGCGAACATGAGCGAGATGGGAAAAAACTGCTTCATTAACTAATGCTTCTCCAATACTGCTTCCTCATCAGAACCGCGACCGTTGGCAAGAGACGTCCTCCCCGGCCGACCTTGTCCGCTGACAAGCGGAGGTTTTACGGGTGCCCCTCGCCAGGGGAGTGTTGCCCACCCCAGACATGTGGTGCGCTCCGTTGAAGACGCGGCGCAAATTATTGATTCCACGGAAGGGGCCCGCCGCGTCTTGGTCACTTTTGGTGGGCCGCAGGCCCATGGGCGCTCCGTTACGGTCGCGGTTCTGAAAAATGCCCGCTGGCAGCGCATGCGGATGTATCCGTCGCCCACGCATGCTAGTACGTCTCCACCGATGCATTCATATCGTGTAACGCCCGCTGGCAGCGCATGCGGATGTAGCCGTTATCTTCCTTCACCATCAATTCCTGCAGAACTCCAACCATGGAATCAGAGCGATGCTGGATCAGCAAGTCGATCACCTGCGTACGAACTCCCGGATTGTCGTCGCGCAACAAAACCTGCGCGAGGGTCTGGCGCGTTTGGGGATCGTTCGCGAAATCTTTCAGACCATCCAACGCCTTCAGCCGGACACCCGCATTGGAATCGTGCTGCAGCGCATAAAGCAAAGCGCTCCGCACCTCGGCCGACTGCGGCTTGCTCTTCAACAGATCGACGGACTCCACCCGTAGCCCGGCGTCGGATGGATCCTTGGCGGCCGTCAGTAGCAGCCGCTGGATCGATTGATCGTCGACATTGCCGGACAAAGTCCGTTGGCGGGTTTCATCGATGACAATTTGAACCCGCCCTGGACCAGCAGGCTCAACATAGCGAACGCGCGACGTAGCCGGCTCGGCCAGAACGCCCGCGGAGCGCCACGAGCCCAGCAGCGAAGTCGGAGCGACACGCGCCGCAAAAAAACCGATCGCCAACATAGCCACGGCGCCCAGCGGCTGCATGATTCCCGGAGCGAAGTGAAACTGAATCGAGAATCCCCGCAGGATTTTGTCCCAGAACTTGTTGCGTTCCGGCGCCGCGCGCGCCAACCGGCCCCGCAATTCCGCGCGGCACTGGTCCAAAAAATCCTGAGCGGGAGCGACCTCGGCGCTATCCAACGCTTTGAACATCGCCCGCTCGCGCTCCAGCACGCCGCGGCACGAGGCGCACTCGTCGATATGCACCTCCAGCCGTTCCTCTTCGTCGAAAGAAAGCTCGCCATACAGAAACAGCGGCAGCGTTTTTTTCACTTCTTCACATTTCATACGAAATCTCCTAGAGCCGCGCGCATCTTTTGCGTGGCCCGAAAAAGGCAATTCTTCGCAGCCTCTTCGGAGGTCCCCAGCATGTCCCCGATGGTCCGGAGACGCAGTCCCTGGTAGTGCCTCATTTCAAACACCGCGCGCTCACGCGGGGTCAACCCGGTCAGCACTTCCTTAATTTTCTTCCCCAACTGACGGCTCATCAATTGGCGCTGCGGATTGCCGTCCGCCCGCGCTTCTTCCACCGTGTCCATGCGATCCAAAAATCCTTCGCTCGTTTCCACCACCGTATTTTCCTCGCGCCGCACTCTCCGCTTACGCAACGCATCCAGGCACAGATTGGTCACGATCCGATACAACCAGGTATGAAAGCTGCAATCGAACCGGAAACTGTGCAGGTTTTTGTACACCCGCAGAAACGCTTCCTGATAAATATCATTGGCGTCTTCGGGCGACCGAAGCAGGTTCAAGGCCAGCCTAAGAACGTTCTGATCGTACAGGCGCACCAGTTGCTCGAACGCGCGCTGGTCGCCTCGTTGCGCCGCCCGAATCAGTTCGGGTTCGTCCATTCTATGGGCCGCCTGAGCGGCTGTCGCCTGCAACACTATGATAGACGGGGTATAAGCAAAAACGTCACGCTGCCCGGAGACAGGCACTCGCGGCCTGTCCTACACTAGTTCGACTTCGATTTTCTTGTTTGCCTGGTCTAACTTAACGATGCGGAAGGTGCGGATTTGGCCGGCGCGGGCGGGTTCCGGCCGGGTAGATTTTGAGGACGAGCCCCCCTGTTTCCACTTGGCGGACAGCATGGCTGTCAGCGAAGAAAGGTCGGCGGCCGGCGACGGTTCGGGCGCGGGTTCACGGGCGTTGGTTTCATCGGGAAAACTGCACTGTGCAAATACGCCTTCACCCAGCTCCACTTTCGCCTTGCCATCGCCGGTATCCACGATCCGGCCTGTTACGGTTTCGCCTTGCTGATGTTCAGCGATGTACTCGTCGATCGTGGTGGGCTGGAGCTGCTTCATCCCCAACTTGATGCGCCGGCGTTCGCGGTCGAGTTCGAGCACTATGGCGCGCACGGTTTGTCCAGCCTTGATCGCTTCGCTGGGATGATTCAGGCGCTTCTCATTGGTGATGTCCGAAATGTGAATCATGCCCTCGACGCCGTTGCCGAGGTCGACGAAACATCCGAAGTTGGTGAGGCTGGTAACCGGTCCTTCGGCCACCGTGCCGATAGTATATTTCTGAGACGCTTCTTCCCACGGATCGCCAAGAGTTTGCTTGAGCCCCAGAGAAATTCGGTGCTCCGCCGCATTGATCCCAAGAATCACGGCTTCCACCATTTCACCGGGCTTGAGAACGTCGCTGGGCATCTTGATCTTTTTCGACCAGGACATTTCCGACACGTGAATCAGTCCATCCACGCCGGGGGAAAGTTCGATGAAAGCTCCGAAATCGGCGAGTCGTGAAACTTTACCTCGCACGCGCTCGCCGACCTGAAACCGGCCTAGCGCCTGCGTCCAGGGGTCCGGCAGTAATTGCTTCATCCCCAGCGAAATGCGGCGGCTCTCCGGTTGGATTTTGAGAATCTTCACTTCCACGGAATCGCCGGGTGAAACCACATCGGCCGGCTTGGCCACACGATTCCAAGCCATGTCGGTGACGTGCAGCAATCCATCCAGGCCGCCTAGATCGACGAATGCGCCGAAGTCCGTGAGGCTGCGGACGGTACCGCGCACCACCGCGCCTTCGGTGAGTTCGGAAAAACGTTTTTCGCGCGCGGCTTTTTCTTGGGCCTCGAGAATCACGCGGCGGTCGACGACGATATCTTCATTCGCGGTATCCAGCTTGATGATCCTGCATTGGATTTCCTGGCCGACCAGCTTCTCCATTTCGGCCTGGTCCTTGGCGCCGCTTCGCGAAGCGGGCAGAAATGCGGGGGAGCCCACATCCACGCGCATTCCGCCCTTCACCAATTCCGTGACGACGCCGCCGATGGGGGTCTGTTCGGCGAATGCACGCTCGAGCGCGCTCCAATCCTTGGGCCGCTCGACCTTGATGGTGGAAAGCGTGTAGGAACCTTCGCCATCGCTGCCGGTGATGTTGACTAACAGCTTGTCGCCCCGGCGCACGGTGGGTTCGCCCTTCGCATCGCGAAAGAGATCCAGTGGAAGAACGCCGTCGATTTTTCGGCCTATGTCGACGAAGACGGAGTCGGATGTGATCGACACTACGGTGCCCGGCATGGCTTGGCCGCGGGCGGGCCCATGATGTTGTTGTTCGAACTCGGAGAGCATTTCCGCAAACGAGTTTTCATCCGGATGAGGTGCTGGGGAGGTCAGATTTTCCATGAGGACTGCGTGTATTCCATTGTGTCACAACGGGACCTGGATTTTCGGTCTGGGCGCATCCGGCGTCCTCAGGCATCGAAGTTAGTTCTTATTTTCGATCAATTCGAGGAGTTGTTGACGCTCACATCGAACGGTGCTAAGGCGAAGGACTCAATCGAAAGCCAGAAGCGTATCCTGAATGCTATCGTTGGCCTGCAACAGGACAAAACAATCAGTCACATCCGGTTACTCTTTGTCTTTCGGGAGGACTATCGGGCGAAATTCGATCGCCTGTTCTACTAGTGTCTGGAACTTCCCGATCAGTTTCTTCGGTTGACGTCCCCTCTGGCCGACGCCTGTACACCGGGTAATTCGAGGTCCGTTCGAGTCGAAGGAGATTCCTGAATGGTGCTGGATGAATCTGTCACAGGTTCAGATTGTAGCGCTCCAATTGTCGCGTTCGGATGATCCGGCCGGGATTCTGGTCCGGCGCGGCGTGGATGGGCTCGTCAACGATTACCTCCGCGATCAGTTGGCTCAGTTCCCAAAAGATCAGGGTGTCGCTGAAACCTTGCTGTCGCTGATGATCACCCGGCAAGGCACTCGCCGGGTGATCGCGGAGAGCGACTTATCGAAGAAGCGACAGCGCGGCGGGTTCCAACGAAAAAGGCAGAAGCCACTATTCGAAAAGCTGGTGGTTGGCACGAGATTGATAAGGCGAGACTATAACCGGGGAACGACAACTTACGAAATCATCAGCGAATTTCTAGTGCCGTGGATACGGGTGCTGAAGTTGCGAAGGGAAACACGCGAGGCGCGGAACACCTGGATTTTGCGCGCAGTACTGCTGCTGGTTGGGATCGCCGCAGTGCTGGGGGCGGTGTTCGCTTGGAGATGTAAGAGCTTGACTGAGAAATCCCTAACAGAGACGATTGTCATGAATTACGTGCGTGACCTGGGCCAAGCCAAGGCCGATCAGAAGTCCCTTCCGAAGCCACTGGACGACACTCTGCGCCTGCTCTCGGCCGGAAAAGATGAGAAGGTCGGCAGTCTTTCGACACAGGTCAGCGATCTCTTGCGCGCGGCCGCTGCGGAAAGTGCCCGCTCTAGCGAGCTGAGTTGGAGGCTGGCGGCGCAAAACGATGTGCTACAAAAAACTATGAGCGATCTCGACGCCGCTTGCCGGACGCGGACGTTAAAGCTGATTTCAGATCTAACGTTGCCAGAGACTACTATGGCTACGATATCATTCCGGAAATAATTCGACCTCGCCGTTCTTGGTACAAATAGCTAATTTTAAGGATAAGTCCGGTTCCTGCGAATTGGCGCCAGTGGACGAGCGAATAATAGCTGCGCTGGACAGCCGACACGCAGCACAGGCGTTGTATTATGGAAGGAACTAGATTGTGTTACGCCCCAACACGAGTCAGAGGATGTTGGCATTTATCAATAAGTCTCAGGGAAATCACTGCGTTGTCGAGCAAATCAGGCCTATGATCGTCGGGCAACCCATGTCAGATTTGAAGGTGCTCACTTCGACACCGAAATAATTCTGATGGAACGTCCACTCATTGCACTCATCGGAAACGCCGATCAAAGCGAGAATCCGGACCTCGCAAGGAAAGCCGCCGAAGACCTGGGAGCCGAGTTGGCGCGCAGAGCTTGTAGACTGTTGGTCTTCTCGTCGAGCTCTGCCTTCGTCGAATGGGAGGCTGTTCAGGGCTATCTAAAGAGCAAAGCGAAAAAGGCGCCGAAGTCTATCGAGGTTCGCTATCCTCCGGAACTCGATGGAAAGTTTCCGGGCGAGATGCAAGACGATCCGCTCTTTGTCAGAGCCCCACAAGGAGGCGACTGGGAGGCTTCCATCTATCCGTCGTTTGCCAACATTGATGGGCTTATCCTGATCGGTGGGGCGAATACGACGAAAATCGCCGGCTTGCTTGCACTTGGATCGAAGACCCCCATGGTCGCTTTGGGTGGAATGGGTGGAAGCGCCTACAAGGTCTGGAATTATCTGAAGGGTGACAGAAACAACGCGGCAACCGACGATGAGTTGAATCTGATGGCTAACCGGGGCTGGAGCGAAAACTCCGCCGCCCGGTTTGTGGAGGCACTGCTCGCCCAGCGGGAACGAAAGCAGGAGCTTGAACGGCGAGCGGCCCTGGGCGAGTCCGAAGAGCATCGCAGACACGTGCTCACTTTGCTTGCACTGATCGGGTGTGGATTGTTCGTAGTCGTCTTGCTGGCACTGGTGGAATCATGGGTGTCGCAAGAACTGTCGCGAGTCTTTCTGTGGCGTCTGTTCGGTGCTCCCGCGATCGCCGGCGCATCCGGCGCCGCCATACGTGTGCTGTGGGACAACTGGGCGCAACGCGCGATCCCGCTTCAGGTGCGTCCGATCACTATGACTGTTGCATTGGGGCTCTGGGCAAGTGGCGTCACGGGCGCATTGTTCTTACTGTCCCAGGTCTGGATCCTCGGAGGATTGGATCTGGCGCACGGCGGAAAGTTACTCGGCTCGGCAATTACAGTCGGTCTGTTGACCGGACTGACTTTGGACAAGGTGTTCCCGAAGCTCATTAAGGCTGAAGTACCGGTAGAGTTGAAGTTCGCGGGCAAGAAGCTCCCAAAATCAGAGGAACCCGGATCATCCGGATGAAGGTTGATCGTGGAGTATGGCTTAGGCGCCGACTTCCGCTTTGCATAGCCTCGTGATTTTCGCCGGTGTCGTCAAGTGACGGGGGAAGCGGAAGTTGGACCAGTAGCCCACATCTGGTAAGTCAAGCCGGATTACCCGCAGATAACGCCGCGGTGTTGCCGATCCAGTTCAGTGGAGGTGGCCGGCGGATATCGAATTAGAATGGTCCGGCTGGAACCGGTGGTTCCCTGTCGCCATGTCGATGCGCCTGCGGAAAGGATAGCGTTGTAAGTTACAACGACCGGCGAGATAAGATTACAGCGTGGAGCTTCGCGGTGGCTTCTGGCATGTGGTGCGCCCGCAGGACATTGTCTGGATGCTCCTGTTTGGGGTGCTGGGCTTCTTTGGGCCGGACCCAACCCCCGTTACCGCGTGCACTTTGTGCGGGCTTGCAATCATGCAAGTTGCCGAACCGCGAATCGCCTTCTTTCGCACCCGGCGCGGCAGCATTGTTTCTTTTCTGATCAAGTTGGCGCTCTGGTATGTTCTGGTGGGCTGGACGGACGGAATCAAGAGCAGCTACTACTGGATCATGTTGCTGCCGGTGATGTCCGCGGCGACCTCCATGGGTTTGATCGGCGCCGTCGCGGCCACCGTGCTTGCTTGCAGCGCGTATCTGTCGTTCGTCATCTATCTCAAACCCGGGCAATACATCCCGGCCGATCAACTGCCTGAATTGATTATGCGGCTGGCGACTTTTCCGATCGCGGGGTTTCTCACCTATCAATTGCTCGAGGCCAACCGCATTGCCGCGCGCAAGTACCAGACCGCCGCCGAACAACTCGCTGAAGCGAACAAACATCTACAGGAAGCCGAAGCAGCGGTCCGCCGATCCGAGCGGCTGGCGGCATTGGGCCAGCTTTCCGCGGGACTTGCGCATGAGCTCCGCAATCCGCTGGGCACCATGAAAACTTCCGCCGAGATGTTGATGAAAAGCGTGGAAGCCGGTAATGCTGTCGCGTTGGAAATGGCCGGCTTTATTTCGAGCGAAGTCGACCGGACCAATTCGCTGGTCACTCGCTTCCTGGATTTCGCGCGCCCCCTGGCGATCCGGCTGGAGAAAACCGACCTCGCGCAAGTGATCGATCAAGCGGTATCCGACATTGAAAAACACTCGCCGCCGTTGGACGTGGCAATCTACAAAAACTACTCGCCGGAGATCCCGCCCTTTTTGCTGGACGGTCAATTGATGGAGCGGGTCTTTTACAATTTGCTGCTGAACGCGGCGCAGGTGAGTCCGCCGCGGGGCAGCATTACAGTGAAGACACGCCAGGTGGGGGAGATGGTGGAAATCGCGGTGATCGATCGCGGGCCCGGCATCGACCCGAAACATATGGAAAGCATTTTCAATCCGTTCTTTACCACCAAATCGAGCGGCGTCGGCCTTGGCTTGGCGATCGTTTCGAAGATCGTCGACGAGCATGGCGGTTCAATTTCGGTGAAGAGCGAGGCGGGCGGCGGCAGCGTATTTCGAGTCTATGTGCCATTCAGAGAGGACCGTGCATGAAGGCGACAGTTCTGGTTGTGGAAGACGAAGAGAAACTCCGGCGTGTGGTGGAGCTGCAGTTGAAAGCCGCCGGGTTCGAAGTGGAGCAAGCCGGCAGCGCCGAAGAAGCGATGAAACTCACCGATCGCGCGGATGTGATCCTCACGGATTTGCGTCTTCCGGGCAGCAGCGGCCTGGAGTTGCTGGCCAATCTTCGCAACCAGGATTCGCACACGCCCGTGATCGTGATGACCGCCTTCGGAAGCATCGAAACGGCGGTGGAAGCCATGAAGGCGGGCGCGGTGGACTTTCTGCCCAAGCCGTTTTCACTCGATCATTTGATGACGGTGGTGAACAAGGCGCTGGAGCTGCGGACGCTGCGCGACGAAAATCGCGATCTACGCGAACAACTTGGCCAGCGCTACAAATTCGACAACATGGTGGGGCACAGTCCTGAGATGCAGGAGGTTTTCGCCACCATCACGCGCGTCGCCCCCACCCGCGCCACAGTGTTGCTCTGCGGGGAGAGCGGCGTCGGCAAGGATCTGATCGCGCGCGCCATTCATCATCATTCGCCACGGGCAGATCGGCCGTTCGTGAAAATCAATTGCACCGCGCTCCCGGAAAATCTCATGGAGAGCGAACTGTTCGGCTATGAAAAGGGCGCCTTCACTGGCGCCAACACATCCAAGCCCGGGAAGTTCGAACAGGCCGATACCGGCACGGTCTTTCTGGACGAGATCGGCGACGTGCCGGCCAACATCCAGGTGAAACTTCTGCGTATCCTGCAGGAGCGTGAGTTCGAGCGTCTGGGAAGCAACAAGACGAAGCATATCGACGTCCGGGTATTGGCGGCCACCAACGTGGATTTGCGCGCGGCACTGGAGCAAGGGACTTTTCGCGAGGACCTTTATTATCGCCTCAACGTGCTGCCCATCAACATTCCGCCGCTGCGCGAGCGCAAGGAAGACATTCCGTATCTGGCCGGCTACTTCGTCAAGAAATTGAGCAAGGATCTCAATAGTCCGGTGGAATCGATCTCCGACGCCGCGGTTCAAAAGCTGCTGGAATATCACTGGCCGGGCAACGTGCGCGAGCTCGAGAATGTTCTGGAGCGAAGCATGGTCCTGGCCAGCGGACCGATTCTGGAAGTGGGAGACATCAAGACCGACACGGCGCCGAGGACTCGACCTGGCACCGCGGATAATTTCCTGCCGGAGGGCACGACGCTGGATGAGTACGAGCAGTCGATCATTAAGGAGGCGCTGCATCGGGCGAACGGGAACAAGAGCCAGGCAGCGCGGATGCTGGGGTTGACGCGGAATGCGCTACGGTACCGGCTGTCGCAGATGGGGATTGAATCGTAGAGGCAGCCGCTGCAGCGGACAAGAAATTGAGATGTCATCACAGGTTTGACGTGGCGCGGACTTCAGTCTGCCGCATCGAGACTCATCTCGATGCTCGGCGTGGGAAAGAGCCTCGAGACGAGTCTCGAGGCCGTAGACACGGGTGTCCGCGCCACGAGCGTCAGCCATCGGTGTGTGGGACGTGGGTCTAGCTTTTGACGCGATCGTGGTTGGTGGGGGCGCCGCGGGATTGTTGTGTGCCATCGAAGCCGGCAAACGCGGCCGGCGCGTGGCGGTCATCGAGCATTCGGAGCGCGTGGGCAAGAAGATTCTTATTTCCGGCGGCGGACGGGCTAACTTTACTAACCTGTACTGCCGGCCGGAGAATTTCCTGTCCGCCAATCCGCATTTTGCCAAGTCGGCGTTGGCGCGCTATCGGCCCGCCGATTTTATCAAGATGGTGGAGCGGCACAATATTCCCTACCACGAAAAGAAGTTAGGACAACTGTTCTGCGATCGCTCCGCGCAGGACATTATTGCCATGTTGGAACTGGAATGCCGCTGGGCGGGTGTCAAGATTTTTCTCGGTACGCGCATTCAGGAACTCGTCAGGACTACCGCATTTCTGATCCGGACCGCCGGCCAGGAGTTTCAAGCCCCAGCGGTAGCGATCGCAACGGGCGGCCTCTCCATTCCGAAAATGGGCGCGACCTCCTTCGGCTATGATGTAGCGCGACAGTTCGGCTTGGCTATCCGCGAATGCCGTCCAGCCTTGGTGCCGTTCACACTTTCGACAGAAGATCGGCGGCAATATTGCGATCTGGCGGGTGTTTCGGCTGAAGTGGTGGCCTCCGCCGGCAAGCAGCAATTTCGTGAAAAGATGCTGATCACGCATCATGGCTTAAGCGGTCCGGCAATTCTGCAAATCTCATCGTATTGGAATCGGCCCGATCCTATCCTCGTCGATCTTCTGCCGGAGGGGGATTTGACGAACGGAATCAAGCGGCACGATTTGAATTCAATGCGATCCGCGTTGAGGGCGCACTTGCCGCAGCGCCTGGCGGACAGGTGGCTGGATTTGCACCCGCCGCAAGGCTGGAGTCAAGAGGCTCTACTGGATTACGATCGCCGTTTGCACCGGTGGGAAGTGCTGCCCTCCGGCACCGAAGGCTACGGCAAAGCCGAAGTGACCGCGGGTGGAGTCGATACGGACGAACTCTCCGCGAAGACCATGGAAAGCCGCAAAGTGCCCGGGCTATTTTTCATCGGGGAAGTGGTGGATGTGACGGGGCAGTTGGGCGGCTTCAATTTTCAGTGGGCTTGGTCGTCGGGATTCACCGCGGGACAGGCGCTATAAGATAAGGACGTCCTAACTATGCCAGTACAAATTGGCGCTAAACCAGAGAGTGGACCCGACGATCCGATTGGCTGGCTCAGCGATTGTCACCGGCGCATTGAGCGGTTCCTGAGTGTGTTAGTGAGGGTTTCCGAACAGGCGGGGGCGGGTGCCTTGACCGGGCCTCGGCGAAGTGTTTTCGAAAACGCGCTGCGATACTTCCGCGATGCGGCGCCGAAGCATACGGCCGATGAAGAGGAGTCGCTGTTTCCCCGGCTCCGCAGGATCGACGCGGCGGATCTGCGCGAAGCTCTCGATTTGGTCACCGGGATGGAAAGGGATCATCGGACTGCCGAAGCGATGCATGCGGAGGTCGACCGATTGGGTGTTCAATGGCTCACGGGCGGTCAATGGGGTGGCGAGCAAGCCGCGCGATTAGCGGAGCTGCTGAAAGGCCTCACCCAAATGTACGCGCGGCACATCGATCTCGAAGACAACCAGCTTTTTCCGGCTGCAAAGAGGGTGCTGCCTGATGCCGAGCGGATCGCCGCTGGACGTGAAATGGCTGCCCGGCGGGGAAATCGCTTGCTTACGCGCGCGGCTCCGATTTGTATATACTGGACGCGATAGGGTGAGTTTTGGGGATGGTGTATGAAGCATTGTTTCTTGGGGTTCCTCTTCGTATTTGGGGTGGTTGGCTTATGGGGACAGGACGACGACTCTTCCGGTGTCTCCGGCTACAACTGCAGCTTTCAAGCCGCTCCCGATAAATTTCTCGCTGCCGAGGCTCGCGCACGGCTATCCGTTCATCAGCGCGCGCAGCAATTCCAAAAGTCCGCCATGGCAGCGGGAAAAAGCGCCGCCATCGCCAGTCCTTTGGAACGTCGCAACTTGATCGATGATGAGATCTTCGACAAGCTGGCGAATATGAACGTACAGCCAGCGCGTCTCACCACCGACGAAGAATTCTTCCGCCGCATCAGCCTTGACCTGACCGGGCGAATCCCGGCGGCCAGCGACGTGCAGGACTTTGTGGCGAACACCGATCCGGGCAAGCGCGATGCGGTGATCGAGAAGCTTCTGTATTCACCCGAGTTCAACGACAAGTGGGCCATGTGGCTGGGTGATGTGCTGGTGAACAACGTCGCGCAAGTAACCGCGGCGACGAATCGTCAGATCGATGGACGCAATCAGTTTTACAAATACCTCTATTGGTCTGTAGCCGGCTGGACGCCGCTTCGTTCTATTGCCTGGGATTCCATCGTGATGATTGGGAACAATTATGACTTTGCCAGCGGCGCGTCAAATTTCATCATTGGTGGAAGTATCACGGGAGGTCCCGCGCAAGATACTTACGACGGGATGCTGGTCCGCAGCGCCACGTCGCTGTTGGGCGAAGGGCACTACGACTGCCTGCTTTGCCACAATGGCAACGGGCACTTGGATCAACTAAGTTTGTGGGGGAAGCAGACTACGCGAGCCGACGCCGAACGCATGGCGGCCTTTTTTTCCCGCACGCGTCTAACCCGGTACCCTGCCGCGACTCCGCCTCCGGGCCAGGTTTCGACCGATCCGTACCTCAACAGCACTATCGTCTCCGACACGTACACCAACGTCAGCTACGATCTGAACACGAATTATGGGAATCGGCCGAATCGAGTTGCTTTCGGCGCCACGAAAACCCTGACGCCGGTGTATCAGGCTACCGGCGCCACGCCCACCGACGGAAATTGGCGATTTGCTTTTGCGCAAGCCGTCACGACAGATCCGATGTTCGCGCGCAACTTCGCCAATCGACTTTGGAAAGCAATGTTCAACCTCGGTTTGGTGGATCCGGTGGATCAACTCGATCCCGCCAGATTGGATCCCAGCAATCCTCCACCGGCGCCCTGGGATTTTCAAGCCACACATCCCCAGTTGCTCGAGAAACTCGCGCAGGCTCTGGCGAATAGCGACTTCGATCTGCGAGGGTTCTTGCGTTTGATCGCGCAATCGTCCGCGTACCAACTGAGTTCACGTTATGACGGTGATTGGAATTTGGAGTACGTTCCGTTGTTTGCCAGGCATTATCCCCGGCGGCTGGACGCGGAAGAGATTCACGACGCGATCTCCGTCGCCACTGGCGTCCTGAACAAATACACGATTCAAAACATGGGGACGGTGCAGTACGCCATGCAATTTCCGGACACATCCGAGCCTCGAAATAACGGCGCGGTTGCGAACTTTTTGAATTCGTTTCTGCGTGGAAATCGCGACACAACGCAGCGCAGCCAGTCCAGTTCCATCCTGCAACAACTCAATTTGATGAACGACAACTTTGTCATGAGCCGCGCGAAGGTTTCCGCATCCCCCACACTGACCGCAATTTCCAAGATCGCCGACAACAGCGCCATGCTCGACCAGTTGTTCCTGACGTTCCTGTCGCGCAAACCTACCGACTACGAGCGCGCGCATGCGCTTCCCTACTTGCAGAAGGCAACTTCGGCCACAGCGCGGAACACCGTTCTGGAGGACCTGGCCTGGGTATCCATCAACAAGTTGGATTTTCTGTTTAGTTATTGAGGCCGGAGAAACAGCCATGAAAGATAGATTTGGATTCGACTGGAGCAAGATCAAAGGCACGCAGTTCTGGCGGGCGCCGCACGTGGGACGCCGCACCTTTTTCCGGCACCTGGCGACAGCGGTCGGTGGATATTATCTGCTGCCTACGCGGCCAATGGAAAATATCGCGAAAGCCGCGGTTACACCGATCGGGACGGCGAAGAATTGCATCTTCGTACTGCTGACCGGCGCGCCCAGCCACATCGACACATTCGACTTGAAGGAAGGCTCCTGGACGCCGTCGTATTTCAATCCAACCACGTATGGCGATCTGCGTTTCCCGCAGGGCCTGATGCCCAACCTGGCGAATCAACTGGATTCGATCGCGCTGGTGCGCTCGAGCCGCGCCTGGGCAACCGCGCACGGCATCGCGCAAACATGGGTACAGATCGGAAGGAATCCAGTCTCGGGATTATCGAAGATCGCTCCGCACATTGGATCGGTCGTCGCAATGGAACTGGGAGCGAAGCCGGAGAATCGCACCCTTCCTCCATTCATTTCGCTCAATGCCTCGGATGGTCCGGGCGCCGGCTATTTTCCGGCGGACGACGCCCCATTCTATGTCAGCCCGAACGGCGCGGGAATTACGAATTCGACAAACCCGTCCGGCCCGGATGTCCTAGACCGGCGCTTCGGGATGAAGCTGGATATCGATACTGAGCTGGAAGCCGATCCGCAACTCGGGCCGGCCACCTCGGATGTCTTTAACATGAGTCTCTCGGCGCGGCGAATGATGTACAACAACGCCGTGACGCAGGTGTTCAACTTCGACCAGACCACTCGTAACGCGTATGGTAATTCGAGTTTCGGAAATGCCTGCATAACCGCGCGCAACTTGCTGCGGTCGAACCTGGGCACCCGGTTTATCCAGATCTCGTTTGGAAGCTGGGACCATCACGTGAACATCTATGCGCCGAACTCGAACTTACAATCCATGGCCAGACAATTCGATTCGGGTCTCGGAACGCTCATTGCCGACTTGAAGGCGGACGGCACTCTGGATCAGACCTTGATCGTTGCAATGGGTGAGTTCGGTCGGACAGTGGGGCCGTTGAATCTGAATGGCGGCCGGGATCATCACCTGCAGCAAACAGCGTTTTTTGCGGGAGCGAAGGTTCGAGGCATGCGAGCCATCGGCGCCACCGATTCCACCGGAGCGTCGATCAAAGATCCGGGTTGGTCCAGAGGCCGTGAAGTGAAAGCCGAGGACATCGAGGCCACCATCTATTCCGCGTTGGGTATCGATTGGACCACGGTACGCCGGGACGATCCCTTTAAGCGCGGTTTCGAATACGTTCCATTTTCCGACCAGGATTTGTACGGGCCCATCAACGAACTTTGGTCGTAGGATCCGGTGAAGTAATCTAAGCGGCTGCTACCGCGCGCTTTACAATCTCTTCGGCTTTCCGCCAGTCGTCGGCGGCGGTGCCATCGGGTTTTCCGGCCGCCTCCCACAGAATTTCCGCAATGTCTTTGACATGTTCGGAGACCGCTGCCTGGGAATCGGTGCTGGGAAAAACGCCGGACTTCAAAGGAAGTAATTGACGCGCAAGCGCATCCCTGCGCCTATCGTAAGCCACGCGCGCTTTCTCGACCTCTAGCAAAGCGGCTTCGATCGCCGCCAGGTCGGGATGTGGATCGTGAATCACAGATTGCAGATGCCGCACGCACTCTGAAAAATAATGAAATGCCTGTTGGTAGGCCCGCCTAGCCTCTCTTTTTGTTGGAGATCCAATCTCGGCCAAACTCATGCCTTATTAGACGAACCGATATGCCGAAAGGTTCGGAAATGTTTCTTGCGGTAAACTACCTAACACTATGAAAGTTACGGGCATCGTATTCCTGTTATTTGGCGCGGCATGGGCGCAGACTATCTCTATTAAGACGTCCACGATTCTGGATGGAAAGGGTCACATCCTCAAAGACAAAACGATCGTGCTCAATGGAAGCCGGATCGTGAGCATCGTCAATGCCCGCGGGAGCGCGACCCACGATTTGACCGGCCTGACCGTCATGCCTGGATGGATCGATACGCATGTGCATCTTGGATGGCATTTCAATAAGGATAATCGGCTGGATGATGGCGGACGCGGCAGCAAAGAGACGCCGCAGCAATCCGCGTTGTATGCCGAGGGCAATGCGTACGCGACGTTGATTGGCGGCTTCACCACCGTGCAGAGTTTGGGGTCGGCGATCGATGGCGATGTTCGCGACCTCATAGTACGCGGCGTAATTCCCGGCCCGCGGATTATCACGTCGCTACGTTCCGTGAATGAGAACACGGGCGATCCGGAAAAAATCCGTGCCTACGTCCGAAAAATGAAGGACGATGGCGCGGACGTCATCAAGTTGTTCGCGACCGCGAGTATCCGCGACGGCGGGAAGCAGACCATGACCGATGAACAAGTGCAAGCTGCTTGCGGCGAAGCGAAGGCGCTAGGCTTGCGCTCCGTAGTTCACGCGCACGCTCCGGGTGGCGCGATGGCGGCGGTGAAGGCGGGCTGCACGTCGATGGAGCACGGCGCGTTCCTGGATGATGCGACCCTGCAAGCGATGGCGGAGCACGGCACGTACTTCGATCCGAATTTTCTGGTGCTCCACAACTATCTGGAGAACAAGCAGAAGTTTCTGGGCATCGGCAATTATACGGAAGAAGGCTTCACGTACATGGAGAAGGGCATTCCGATGATGGCCGATGTGCTGAAGAAGGCGATGGCGCATCATGTGAAGATCGTACTCGGCACCGATGCCGTCGCGGGCTCGCACGGCCGTAATGCGGAAGAATTCATTTATCGCGTGAAGGACGGGGGACAGGGGACCATGGATGCGATTGTGAGCGGGACCTCGCTGGCCGCGGAATCCCTGGGCCTGCAGGATAAAATCGGCGCGATTGCGGAGGGGATGGAGGCGGACATCGTCGCCGTCGCCGGGAATCCGCTAGAAGATATCACGGCGGTGCGCAAGGTGGTGTTCGTGATGAAGGCCGGTCACGTGTACAAGAATGCGCGCTAAGGTAAAATGAAAGGCAGTTTGCAAGTTTGGGGCGCGTAGCTCAGTTGGTTAGAGCGCCTGCTTCACACGCAGCGCGACGGCCTCCAAAGCTTCTTTGAATTCTCCACGCTTCTAATGGTTTCAACAATTTGGGGAATCTGCTTTTCGCTCAAAGCTAACCCCAGCGGCTCCAATACAAAGAGTTTTGACACGGTTTTGCCACGGTGCGATCGGGCCCGAACGATTACGCCCCGTATGTGTTCACCGATTGACCCGGTCTTCGAGCTCTCTCAGATCGGCCATCACGGTATCGAACGGTGGAGCTTCAGTAAAGAACATCTCCCGCATGTCCCGGTAGTCGCTTCGAATCTGCGCAACGCTGGATTCCGGAGGGCATACTCGAAGGCTCCCGGGCTTGGCCAGATCGTACCGCGCCCCGGCTTCTCGGAAGAAAATCTTCTTGTGCTCAACTACGCTTGCTAGCAGGCCGAAATCTTTCATCGCAAGCTGCCCGTACTCCTGCCGATATAAACGAGCCAAGTCGTAGTGGTGCCGCGAGAGGCGGGGCGGCATCTTGCCCGAATGGAAGACCGCATGGAGCAACGTGGCCTTTTCCCAAAAGGTGCGTTCAGGGCGAAGAACATGGACTTCTGCGGTCGGCTGAGCCAATATGTCGGGGAGCACGTCCGCAATGTACGGCTGGATCGATTGGCGCTCAGAGGGCCACACATCCCCCCGGCATCCGAACTCCAGTCGAACAACTGGACGAATGTAGGTACCCAAGCCGTACCGGTCCGCTTCTAAGCCGAGCGGATAAGCGAACAAGAGGCTCTGCTGATCGGCGTCGGCCGGATCCTCGCTGATCTTCCAATCCGCCTCCCCGAGGACCGAGCGAAAGGAGTTTTGAAGCTCGTCGCGGATGCTGCCCTGAACAGTCTCAGAACACTTGCCTGCCAATTCATCCAGTTTCCGGTTGCGTTTGTTAGTGCCCGCGATGTTGGTAGGGTCCTGCTCTCCGATGAATCCGAGGGCATGGCGGTCGAGGACGATGTCAACGTCTTCAGAAAAACGCTCGATGACCTTGTAGGCCTTCGACAGCGAGGTTCCACCTTTGAAGAGAGGCCCCGGCAACGTGGAACTCGAGAAGATTCGCTGAAGCGCCCAGCAGACCCAGAAATCTTTTTCAAGGATCGTGGCAGAACCCAGCCGCGAGCGGGCCGCGGCCTCGCGGAAAACGGTTGCGCGTTCGGCGGCGGGGAGTAGGGCAAACTGATCCATCTGTGGACTCGCCCTAATATTAAGCCGTAACCGCGTCTATTGCAGAAGCCATCCACCGGGGCGCATGATGCGCAAGCTTCTTCAGTCCGGTCTTTGCAGCTGATGGCAGGTTTTGCCGGAGCTGCTGGATGACGGCGGCGCTAAGGTGGTGCGGCCCAAACGCACGAATCGCCTGCAGAGCAACACCCTCGGGAGTACCCGCTCCCAACAAGGCCCTTGGGCCCGCGTGCTTAAAATGGATGAGCTGGTTTCCGACTTTGATCTTCCGCGAACTGCCGTCGATCAAATATACGATCTGCGCGGGAACCTGGGAGGAGAGACCGAGCGCGTTCGCCGCGCGCGCCGGCGTCGGTTGCAGGCGATATCCTGACTGATCCGCGATAGCCCTCGCCACGGCATCAGGGTCGGGCGAGAGCGGACCGAGCGTGGGATGGTCCTTGGGGACATCGTAGACACCTCGAGAGATTCGTCTGATCTTGCCAGCTTTGGTCAATCGGCTCAGTGCTTGATCAACCGCAGCGCGATTGCCCAAGTCATCGAACGCCCTAGGGGTGAGTGCTGATCCCGGACCCACCGCTTTTGCGCGCTTCAAAACCTTCAGAGTGAGATCTCCCATGTCAGAAATATGATAACATCTTTCTGACGTATTCAGAGCTAACAATTAGCCGAGGCGCTCGTAGCAATTGCTATCGAGGAAGATAACAAAGGTCTTTCAGACATCAGGATTCGCCGGGACAGACCATTCAGTAAAATCCCTATCTGGGGCCGCTTTTCACGTGTCCCCCGAGGTCTGGGGCTCGGTCAGAAAAGTTAGCTTATCTCTATTCGGGCGTTCCGCGTACAAGACTCTGGATAGAAGCTCTTGGCTGGCCCATTCAACAGACCGGCTGCTCTTCGTTGACATCCAAATCCTTCTGGCATGCGAGGCAAGTGGTCGTTCCGGAAATCGTGGCCAACTGCCATTGGCCACAATGTGGACACGCGCGTATGAATGCTCTGAGCGAACGGGGCTTGGGCAATTCTGCCAGCCTCTGGAAGAGTCCTCCCCTCCAGTCTTGAGCTGGAGAGGCGAGTGCCGGGCTTTCTTGATGGACCGTGAGCCCCCCTCCGGCACCCGAGAGATCCTCGCAGGCGAAAGGTACACTACCTACGACTGCCTGAAAGTAGCCGCATTGGGGCATTTCGTTTGGAGCAAAGACGAAAGGCATTGTCTTGCGGGCGATCGCAGCATCATGGCCGGCCAGGAACCAGGGATTGATTGATTCGACCGCTCTCGGCTTTGTGGCACCGAGATGAAGAAAGCCCACACGATCGAGTCCCAAGCGGAGTAGCAGCTCAAGCTGGCCTTTCACACGGGGCCCTTCGCGAACATGAGTAGCGTGCCATGTTTTCCTCTCCGCGTCGAACCAGCTGGCCTTTATTTCACATGCTGCAATGAGGTTCAATCGCGGCGGCCAGCGCAACAGACCGTCCTCCGCGGCCCGCTTCCAACAGTGGTAGACAACGACTGAGCGCGCCACCCCAATATGATGCCGCCGACATTCCTCCTCCAACCGGAGCCGCCACTCGTCTTCATCCACATCCAATT
>CATPCJ010000002.1 GCA_955652915.1 uncultured Bryobacteraceae bacterium | reverse complement strand
CGCTTCAGAGGCTTCCCATTGCGCCGGCGGTATACCATTGCTGCGGCGCAATAAATCATCGGCCAACCAAGACCAGTGAGGAGACGGAGCGCGCCGGTGAGATTTGCAAACAGAAATGGTATCTGACGATGCCAGGCGAACACGGCTTCCATGGCGAACTCCGGGAGCGTCTGCATCAACGCCAGGATCGCGAGCGCGAATGCTTGGGCGTTGAAGAATTGGGCCGACTCTGTTGCCCACGCAATTATCATGGCAGCGATCAAGATGGCTGGAGCGGTCCAGAGAATAGTCGCGGGGCTGGTTTCAGGAATGGCTTCGGCGGCGGCAATGAAGAAAGCTCCGAGCCAGATTGCTTTTAACATGCTATTGGAATTACCGCAGCGGGGTTTCGAAGCGGATTATCAACATCCACATGGTACAACGATTGTATGCCGTGGTACGGAGTGGAGACGCCTCAGTGCTCCTACAAGATTGTGGTGGAGCGCGGCGGTCTGGCGAAATTGAGGGAATATATTCCGGCTCGGGCCGGCAAGGTGTTCGTGGTTTCCACCGAAGACGTGTGGCGGCTGCATGGAGACATCATTCGCGGCGCCATGGGCGACCTGGCACGCGAGTTGCTGTTCTTGCGCGGCGGTGAAGTGTGCAAGAAATTGGCCGAGGTGGAATCTCTGGCCGAACAGATGGTGGAAAAAGGCGGAGACCGGTCCAGCGTCGTGGTCGCTTTCGGTGGCGGGATACTCACCGATGTAGCCGGGTTCCTGGCGGCGATCTTCATGCGCGGGATTCCTGTCATTCAGGTTCCGACGACGCTGCTGGCGCAGGTGGACGCGGCGATCGGCGGTAAGACTGGAGTCAATCTGGCGGGCGGCAAGAATCTGATCGGCAGCTTTCACCAGCCGCTCGCGGTGCTGATCGATCCGGCCGTGCTGGCTACTTTGCCCGAACGGGAATATCGCGCCGGACTGTTCGAGATCATCAAGCACGGCGTGATCGCAGATCCCGGTCTTTTCTGGTTGATGCGCCGCGAGCCGCAACGCGTGCTGGCGCACGAAGCCGCGGTGGTGGATCGTATGATTTGCGATTCCGTGCGGCTAAAGGCGAAAGTGGTTTCGGGCGACGAAAAGGAAGAGGATCGCCGGCGCATTCTGAATTTCGGCCACACCTTCGGGCACGCGCTGGAAGCCGAGACCGGTTACTCCAGATTTCTGCACGGCGAAGCGGTGGCTTGGGGAATGAAGGCCGCGACGTTGCTGAGCGCGAAAGCGGTTTCGCTGGCGGCCGTGGACAAGCGCGAGATTTTGGACTGCATCGATTCCTATGGGCCGTTGCCCTCGCTGGCTGGAATCGATCCCGCGCGTTTGGCGGCGCGGCTGAAGAGCGATAAGAAAACGGTGCAAGGGAAGATTCATTTTGTACTCACCGAGGGGATTGGACTGGTAACAGTCAGGTCCGGCATCGACGAACAAGATGTTCTGGCGGTGATCCAGGAAGCGCTGGCGTGAAACAGTCTGGCACCACGCCCGCCGGTATTCAGGACGAACAGCAAGCCGCTACCTGGGTGCGGGGAATGTTCGGCCGCATAGCGCCGCGCTACGATCTGCTGAATCATTTGCTCTCCATGAATATCGACCGCTGGTGGCGGGCGCGCACTGTCGCGCGAGTGTCGGGCGTGCTATCGAAACCAGGGGCCCGTGTTCTGGACCTTTGCTGCGGCACCGGCGATCTCATGCTGGCGCTCAAGGCGAAGGGCAAGTCCGCTACTGTGTACGGGAGCGATTTTTGCCATCCCATGCTGGTGGCGGCGCGGCACAAGGTGGCACAACGGCGTGTTCGATGCGATTTATTTGAAGCCGACGCGCTGGGTTTACCGGTCGCGGATTCATCGTTTGACGTAGTCACGGTTGCGTTCGGATTCCGGAATTTAGCCAACTATCAGCATGGTTTCGAGGAGCTGTTTCGCATCTTGAAGCCCGGCGGCGTGGCTGCGATCCTGGAATTCTCCACCCCGCCAAATGCACTGCTGGCGCGATTGTATGCGTTCTATTCGCGGGCCATTTTGCCGACTGTCGGCGGAATGATTTCGGGATCGAAGGACGCGTACAAGTATCTTCCCGAATCGGTCCGCAAGTTTCCCGGCGCCGTGGATCTAGCGAGCCAAATGCGCGGCGCTGGATTCGCTAACGTTCACTTTGAGCGCATGACGGCCGGCATCGTTGCGCTGCATATCGGCGAGAGGCTTTGAAGAAGGAACATCCGCGCTGGCGGGCTGAGTCATTTGCTTTACCGTGATGGCGGCCAAGGCGAGCGTGAGGCCGATCATGATGACCACGGCGACCCACGCGACGGCGTTGTAGAGGCGTGAGTTGGTCCATTCCTTCAGCAGGCTTTTCTTGTTGATCAGCATGATCATGTAGATCAACACCACGGGCAGCAGAACGCCGTTGAGCACCTGCGACCACAGGATCATTTTCACCAACGGGAAGTTGGGCCACAGGATCACGCCCGCGCCCAGAACGACGAGAAGCGTATACAGCCAGTAGAACTCGGGCGCTTCCTTCCAACGTTTGTCGACGCCGGACTCGAAGCCCAGGCCCTCGCACACTGTGTAGACCGTGGAGAGCGGCAGAATGCAGGCCGCGAAGAACGATGCATTGAACAAGCCGGCGCTGAATAGGAAGGAGGCGTATTTGCCGAACGGAGCAAGCGCCTTGGCGGCATCGGCGGCGGTCTCAATGTCCTTGGGTCCGTGCGCCCAAATAGCGCCGGCGCAGGAGACGATGATGAAGAACGCCACCACGTCCGTCAGAATGCAGCCGACGATGACCTCCACGCGCGACTGCACATATTCCTTGGCGGTGATGCCTTTCTCGACGATGGCCGACTGCAGGTAGAACTGCATCCACGGGGCAATGGACGTTCCCACCATGGCGATCAGCATGGTGATGTAGCCGGTGTCGAACATCAGAATCGGCTTGACGCTGTAAAGGGCGGCTTCCTTCCAATCGGGCTTCAGCAGGATGCCAGAGATGATGTACGTAACGTACAGCGAGCATGCCACCAGGAATATTTTTTCGACGCTGCGGTAATTTCCCCGCACCACCAGGAGCCACACCGCCAGCGCACAAATTGGAACGGAGATATAGCGGCTGATGTGGAATAGCTCCAGCGAAGTCGCGATGCCCGCGAATTCCGCGATGACATTGGTGAAATTCGTCAACACCAGCGCGATCATGATGAAGAACGTGGTGCGTAGGCCGAATTCTTCGCGAATGAGATCGGAGAGGCCCTTGCCGGTCACCGCGCCCATGCGCGAGCACATTTCCTGCGTAACGATCAGCAGCAGGGTGATGGGAATGAGCGTCCAGAGCGGAAGATAACCGTACTTCGCGCCGGCCTGGGAGTAGGTGAGGATGCCGCCCGAATCGTTGTCAACGTTGGCCGTGATGAGGCCCGGGCCGACGACGGACAAAAAGATCGCTATCTGATAACGAAATCGTTTGATCACGGGTCCGGATCCGTCATTTCTGCCTTAGCAAGGAGATTACTTCGTCCGCGGTGATGACGCCCACCAGTTTGCCTGTCTCGTCAACGACGGGCAAAGTCACCAGATTGTATTTATCAAAAAGTTCGGTAATGCGATCCTGTTTTTCGGCGACATCCACGCGAATCAGGGTATCGGCGCTGAACTCCTTAAGCGGCGTGGCCCCGGCCGCGGTGAATAATCTGGCGAGAGGAATGGACGCGGTGAGATGCTCTTGCTGGTCCACCAGGAAAAGCGTATTGAGGGTCTCCAGAATCTCTTCGTGAGCTTTGAGCGCTTCCATTGCTTCGGCCACCGTAATGTTTTCCGGCAGCGCGACGTATTCGGTGTTCATCAGACCACCGGCCGAGTCCTCGCGAAATTCCAATAATTCTTCCACTTCGGTTTTCGGCGCCTGCTCCATTTCCTCGAGAATATCTTCCGAGGTTTGCTCTTCCAATTCGGCCAGGATATCGGCGGCTTCGTGCGGCGACATTTCCTCAACGATGTCGGCGGCCTTTTCGGGTTCCAGCGATTCCAGAATGCTGGCCTGAATATCCGGCTCGACTTCCGAAAGAGCGTCGGCGGCGGCTTCGCTGTCCATGGTTTCGAAGATGGCCTCGCGGTCCTCCGGACTCAAGTCTTCGACAATGTCGGCAAGATCCGCCGGATGCATGCGCTCCAGAATTCTATTGCTGACATTCAGCCGGAGGCGGCGCTGCGGGTCGGCTTCCAGAATGCTGCAATGATCCCAACGAATGGAATGGGGAGGGATCACCGTTTGCGTCCGGCGGACCAATCGTCTTGGCATCACCCCCTGCATCAGACGGCGGAACATGCTTCGCAGGCCGATATCGATTTCGACGATGTTCAGAACTTCGCCGTCCTGATCGTGGTGGATCTTGAAGGTGACGTCTGTCACCCGCACCACCTTGCGTCCAGCCCCGTCGATGATCTGCTGATCCAGAAGATCGCGCACCAGGCGCAGCATGTACTCGTCGGAGTGATACGGCGTTAGCTGCTCGTCCTTGAGATAAATGCCGTCGAGCGAAATGGAACGAACCTGATCGTGCTTGACGGTGAGCCAGGCCCAACCGCCGCCTACCAGGAAGCGGTCGACTCTCGCGGGATGAATGAGCGGGACGATCGCGGCGTCTTTGACGAAACCCAAACGGCGGCCCTTGAGGTCGTGAACCCTGAGGCCCAGCAGTTCGGTAAGGAAGAGGATGTCGTCCGCCATCGAGATTTGTCCGAGCCCATAAATTGAGGTAGAACGCTCGTAACGATCTCGCTGGAAGCGGTCCGGTTTCGAATGCGCCTACATGTTCGTGCTACGCAATCTTTACTATGCCGCAAAGTTGGGGGAAGTGGCAAGAAGAAAATTAGTTGGAAGGTTGAAGATGCGTGCCGGGATAGTAACGATCGAGAATTGCGCGAAACGTGGCGCCCGAGGCCGCCATGCCAATTGCGCCCGACTGGCACAATCCGAGTTGATGGCCCTGGACGACGCCCGGAGAATGCCGGCGGCAATAATCGCACGGGACTGAATAATACGGATAGCCGGTGATCGGTTCGCCCTCGCCTTCGAGCGATCGCGTGCGGCCCCCGCAGACGGCTGAGTATTGAGCGGGGAAAGGCTTGCCGGCGTATTCGAGCAATAGATTGCGTGTTTCTTGCGCGGCCCGGTGGGCGGTGGTTCCTCGCGCGGGTTCGCGCAAAAACTGGCAGTGCGTGGTATCGCAGAAGGTGTATTCATCGTGCCTGGGCGGGGAGACGGCGAAATAAGACCGCGTTGCGACAGCCTGCGCCTTGAGCGCTTCGATTGGCGCGCGGACCGGCATTTCGGCGGCGACCACGGATGCGACGGCGATTTCGAGATCCATGGTTACGACGGCAATCAACTTATGATCGCCAGGGCGGATGGCGAGTGTGCCGTTAAATTTCCGGTCTATCTTTCCGGGGATGCTAAGGCGAAAATCGGTGGCTGATCCATCGCGTGACGATACGTGGACGGCCGACGAAAGTTGCGCCAGGCGTATGGTGAAAACCTGATGACCTTCGAGGACAATGCGTTGATCGCCGACTGTAACCAGCACTGTGTTGGACACAGGGCTGACGCGCAATTCAATGGGACGGAAAAGGCTGAAGACTCCGATGTCGACCTTTTGAGCGGCAGCCGGAAGGCAGCACAGAAGCAGAAGTGTGGGGCAGGTTGGTAACCTGCGGCCGATTGGTAATCGGCCTGGGCGGATTGCCAATCCGCGGCAGGTTACCAACCTGCCCCACTCGCTAGAGCTCTGCGCATGCGGCCGCACACGACTGCCGCCTGGGCGCCGGGGACCCCGTGTGCTCTAACTAGAAGCGCGAATCTAGGGGCGCTGGTGGGGTACAGCGCGATTGCGAAACCATCGCCCGCATGCCTTAGCTCGTCCAGGCATGGTGCGGTTCCCGTCTTGACGTACGCGCCGGGGCCTGCACCGCGGCCGGTTCCCAATTTCGCGGAAAGCGCCATGCCGGCGAGCAAAGTGCCAACACCCGGTTCTGCCGATCTTGCCGTCAGCTCAATGTATGCCTGTGCGATGGAGAGCGGTGAAATTCTCCACATTGTTCCCAGGCCGATCAGAGTTGCCGGCCCGCTTCCCAGGTCGGGAGAGTTGAGGCTGAACCTCCGTGCCACCGCGTCCAGCGCTTCACGATCGACGTTCGCAGCCAACTCCAAAAAATACGCGTTGCAGGAATGGGCGATGGCGGTCTTGAGATCGATCCGTCCGTGGCCTTGCGGCAACCAGCATCTGCTCTCTTCACTCTTGCACACGACAGTCGGAAATTGAAAGTTGCGAGTTTCTCCGTACGCCAACGCGGTGAACGGCTTCACCAGCGAACCTACGGGAATTCGTTTTCCCGGATCTATCCAACGTGAGCAGATCACGCGCCCACTGGCAGCATCGAGAAAAAGATACGAGATTGCTGGGTCGGGAAAACTGCGCCCAAGAACGATCGCGGCCGATTGCTCTGGGAGCGACGCTGACCGCAGCAGCGGCGCAATCGCCCATCCGAGAACTGTGCGGCGAGTGGTCATCACTTTAGGTTGTAGACCAGGTTCTGCGTCACGATGGCGCCGGCGTCGTGAATAACAATTGACTCCGAGTCCAGTCTTGCCAGCGTACTGCCAAGGCTTGCGATATTGCCCGAGAAAAACGCCGGCTCGGCTGCGTCCTGCGCCGATTCTTTGTTCAGCGGATTGTCGATCAGGCGCATCATTTTCACGAAATTCGGCAACTCTTGGGAGTGCCGATATGCAGCGGCGTAGCGTGCGCCTGGACCAGCGGGCTGGCTCGATAGCCCAGCCAGCATGGCCTCTAGAAGTTCTCTACGGTTGGCGAGCACAAGCATTCGCCCGTTGGCCGCGATCTCGAAAGTCGCCAAACCTTCGAGTTCGGAATACGCATTCGGGCCCGCGCGGCGATCCGTCCACCGGATGCCCGCCTGATCGATACTCAGGAGCTTCGCTATAGCCGCCGCAAGCGCATCGCGAACGGCTGCGGAATTCCAGTTCGATTCAGCCATCAGAGCGACGGCTGAATCCGTACCCACAAATACGCCGTCCGCTTGCACGCGGGTTGACCCTACGTTCAGCATCGAGTTTAGTTTTACGGCTTCCAGCAGCTTACGGAGTTCAACTCCCGGCGTCTGGTCGCCGGTTTGCAGCGGGGGCTCGTCGATTCTGGTTTCAAGATCGGTTTCGCTGCCTACCGCGCCATCGCCCAGTGCAACGGCGGGTGCTGTTTTAGAAGCGGGAAGGGATGCGGGCCGCGGTTCCAATAGCTTTCGTTGAATCAGGTCGAAGGCCTGCGTCGATGTTGGCGACGCCCATGCACGATAAATCCCGGCAGACGCCGGGGCAAGCCGAGTGATCTCGGAAACCGCCGATTCGTTCCAATCCGGAGTGATTTCCAGGCTGCGAAGGAGGACCCGGTTCTCACGCATCTCTCCGCTCGCCCGGCCTGCATCGGAAATCGCGGCGGTGTATTGCTTCAGTTCTGTAATGTTCTGCTGAATCCAATACGAGCGGAAGTGCGGACTCCTCGTTAGTTTGTCGAAATTCATTACCATCCGCAGCTCGCCGGCCGCCTTCGCCTCTTTCACGGTTTTGTCGAACCATGGTTCGCTTGTCAGATTTGCACCGGCTTGCCCGGAGATCAACGACAACGCACTCGCCAGAAGATCTTCGCGGGTGGCAAGAACGACGTAATCCTTGGAAGCCGCAAACGCTGCCATACGTTTGGATGCCGGGTCCGTTTTGACGTAATAGTCGATGCCGGCGGATTGCCTCGGCTGGTAATTGCCGCGCGCCTTCCAAAGCGCGCCGCCCGCAAACCGGTCCGACGACAGGCGTGTGACGTAGAGGAATTCGAGCTTGCCGATATCGTAGACCGCAAGCGCCGTCTGCCCGCCGGCAGCATTCGCGAGTAAATCCATATTGGGCGGCAACCCAGCAGCCGCTGCGAATTCAGTCTGTGCTTGTTCCAGTTTCAAATAAAGGCGCGAACGCGAGAAAACCTGAAAATTGTCGCTTCCAAGCCAAATCTTTTTCTCTTGTGAGCCGTTCCAGTCGCGCAAGAGTCCGCCGAAGTCCTTGGCTTCGAGATACAGCAGCGGCCCGGGAGGAACCAGCCGCGCAAGATCGGCGGGAGCGGATGCGGGCGCCTGGGCGAAGGCCCAAACCAAAAGCAACAGGCTGGCAACGACAAGTAAAACCCACTTCCACTTCATTGCACACCCCCTTGCCGGGTCAATCGAGGCCGCACCACATGATCCTGCTCCAGGTTCTCCGTTACCACGGGCTTCCGCTGACGATTCGCCCGCTGGAGCTCCAGTTGTGCCTGCAACGAACGGATTTGATTTTTCGCATTCGCGTCGGACGGCTGAATCTGCAGCGCGATTCCGTAATAGAACGCGGCCTCACGCGACATATTCATCTTCGCGTAGCAGTCTGCAAGTTCGCCGGCGATCGCAGCTCGCCGCGCTGGATCCACGGGCGCCGGTTGGCCCTCATGACGCGCGTACCGCACCACGACGCTCACAAACTGGTCGGCAACGTAACGGTTCGCGGACTGGTCTTCGGAAATCTGATCCGATCCGGCCACAGGCGGTGGTTCCTCCGGCACCATGATTGCGCCGTGTTCAAGCAGGGGATATAACGCGGCGAGCGCCGTTTGATAATGTTTCGCCCGGTAAGCCGCATCGAACAATTGCAACTTTGTTTCGTCGGCAGCCGGCACGATTGACGCGGCTCCTTGCAGCAGTCGAATCTTAGCCGCAAGGTCGCTGGATTGAGCGGCGGCGGTTATTCGGGCGCGATAGAAGTACGGCTTCTCCGCGCTCGCGGCCGGAATAGGCGAGGCGCTCGACAGCAAGTTCAATTCGGCACTCGCGGTAGTGAGCGCTGTGTCCTTCGATTCCCCGATAGCCCGCGCCGCGTTCGCTCGAACTTCGTAAGGAGCATCGGCCGCTTCAGCCACCGCCCGCAATATGACGGCGCCCTGATCCTTGGCTTGCAGCCGGCCCAATTCGGCTTTCGCCGCGTAATCCCACGGTGTCGAGCGAACTCGATCGGCCAGAAAATCCAACGCCTCGGGCGCGTGACCGGTCCGGCTCAATAGCTCCGCGGCGTCTGAAAGATGTTCAAACGGCTCACCTGTGATCAGGATCATTCGCCGCAGTAGGGTCACTGCCGTTTTCGTGTCGCCTTGAGCCAATCGGATCTCGGCCAATCCGAGAAACATGGGTGCGTTGAACTGGTGCGATTCAAGCTGCTGGTTGTAGACGAACTCGAGTAGCTGCCGTGCCGACGCACCATCGCCGTGCGCCTGCAGATCTGAGGCGGCTTTTTGCATGTCTTCCAGCGGCGGCGCCGACGAGGGATCTTTGCTGAAGCGGACGATCATTGCTCCCAAAGTGCCGGCCTGTGCGGCGATGCGCACTTCCAATGGAACCGCTTGGTTCATTCTGGTTTTTCGAACATCCTCGGGAATGTCAAGCAATGCTCGCTGCGCCTGCTGGGTCTGCTTGTGTTCCACCAGATATTCAACCCATTCGAATTGACGATTTCGCAGTTCGGTTTCCGCAAAACCGCGAGCTTCCCCGAAGGTGCTTTCCATCTTCTGCTTCGCGCTTTGGACCAGCGCGGCATAAAGCACTGGGCGTTGGTCTTCCGGAATCCAGCTCCACTTCACTGCGTTTGCGAGAAATTCGACCTGGTCAGGAGCGATCTTGCCCAGCTCGGCAATCCACGCCGCGCCCGCGGCTGGATCGCCCGAAGCATTTATCACAGCCCGGAGCAACGAATCGATTTGATAACTTCCATTGCGGCGCACATAGGTTCTAAGCACGCGATCGACGTCCGGCCGAACCGCGCCCAGCACCTTGCATTGGCCGACGTCGTCGAGCGTGGCTGCGAGCGCGCGCCAGAAATCCTCCGGTACGTGCCGTAAATCTTCTTGCTTCGCGAAGGCTTCGAGCGCCGTCTTGAACTCCTGGATCGCCTCGTCGCGTTTATTCTGCCGGCAATAAATTAGACCGATGCGGTCGTGCGCGTCACCGCGTTTGGAATCGAGTTGCAGCGCATTCGCATAATCGGTGAGCGCCCGCGGCGTCTGGCCCGATTCGCGATAATATTCGGCCAGCGTAAAATACGCGCCGGCTTGAGCTGGGGCCGCTTCGAGCAGGGCTGGCAGATAGTCTTCCGGATCGCCCTGTTTGACGACGTCCAGATACTCGCCGTAACGCGCGCCATAGTAGAACCAACCGTCGCCGGCCAATTGAAGCTCACGATCCACCGGCTTATTGATGCGTTCCCCGATCGTTCCACTACCCAGCAGATCCCGAAATGCCGCATTCACTTGCGGCGCAGGGTTCGCGAAATATAATCCCGTAAGGCCGGTGTACGCGCGAGTCCAGACCAGTGGCAACCCGCGGCCTCGGGCAGCGATTGTTTCGAGTGCCCGCGCGGCGCTGCCGTTTTCCATGGCGTAATCGGCGAAAGCATTCCGAACGCCTTGAGACTTATCCGACAACGTTACGGCGATGAACCGTTGTGGCTCGCGTGCGGCAACCAGAGCGGCAAATCGCGTCAACAGAGGCCCGCCCAGTAGCCCCCGTTGATCCATCTGTCCCAGCAGCCGCATTTCCGCCGTCACGTTTTCGGCCAGCCTGTAACTCTCGGCAGCTTGTGAGAGAAGAGCATCGCGATTGTTCTCGCCAACGGCCGGAAAAACCTTCCAATAGGCTTCGAGCTGCGAACCGAGTTCGTCATAACGCAGCCGCCTGTGCTGAAGGTCCACCAATTGTTGAGCAGGCTGTCCAGGGGCCGCTAGCAGCAACTGGTTCCGCCACTTGGCTTCGAGATCGGCCAAGCTCGCGCTTTCCACAATGGGCATCATCAAACGGATACGTTCCGCCGTGAGCTGCGCCGGATTTCCTCCCAGGAAGTTCGCGAAGGATAGCTTTTCTTCGGGCGTAAAGTAGAACGCGGCGGTAGTGCCAATCTGCCGCAAGGCGGAATCGAGCTCCGGGTGCCCGTTCGCTTCACCCGGCTTGTCGTGAATCAGGCTGGTGAGCTTTTTGTAGGCTAACTCATGCGCGCGCAATCGGGTCATGACGCGGGCGTAGAGTTGTGCTCCGGAAGAAAAGTCGGTCAGCAAGTCATTGCCGGCGGATACGGCGCCCTTCTCCACGTACTCACGGGACGGCGCGAGCATTCCCCAGGATTCCAGTTTCTCCGCCATAGCGAAGAAGACTTCGGGACGCTGCGGCCGCCCTTCCAGCAGAGCCTGCCGGAGTGACTGGACCGCGTCATCCGTGCGTCCTTGGCGCGCCCGAATCTCGGCCACCTTTTCCATCCACTGCGAGTTGTGATAATTCAACTCATAGAGTTTGGCGTACGTCCCCGCGGCGTCGTCGAAACGCAGCAATCTTTCTTCAAGTGAAGCGCGGGCGGTGAAAAGGTCCACGCGATCCGGCCTGACGTCGGCCGCTTTTCGATACTCGCTAATCGCCGCGGGAAAGTCTTCGAGACTCGCTTCGATCCGTGCCAGAGTCATCGGCCAGCGATAGTCTTTCGGAGAATCCTTTTCTGTTTTGGCGTAGTACGCCGTCAATTGCTGAGCGCGTCCGTGGCTCGCGGCATATAACGCGGCTTCGCGCACTAGCGACTCGGCGTCTGCATACTTGTTGATGATCTCGATGTATTGATCCACCGCCCCGGAATAATCTTTTAGCCGCGTCAACACTGGAATCAAGCCGCGCCGCAGGGCCGCGACCTTTTCGGTACGGTCCGATGGGGAGAGCGGAGCACCGGCCAGTTCTTTCAATTTCGCTGCATAGAAATCGCGGAGTCCTGTATCGTTGCCCTCACGAGCATAAGCGTCGCCATTAGCGGCCAGGTACTCGGCATTGAATGGGTCGTCTTTCAAAAGCCCCGCCAGCAGGGTTCGCGCACGCGAATAATCGCCCGCGTCCGTGGCTTTGCGCGCTGCCTCAAAAGTAAACTGCGTGCGATAGGCAGGCTGGGCAGCGCCGGCAGCGCGAATCAAAACGTCGATGGCATTCTTTGGGTCCTTGTTGCGTGCATAAAAATCGACTGTAGCGCGAACCACGCCCAGGATCGTTGGGTTCTCCTTATAAAGATCGGCTGTCACTCCGCGGGCGGCGGCAATATCGTGCGCGCTTTCATAGAAGCGGGCCAGCGCAAGCCGCTCTCGGATGCGCTCCAGTGGATCGGTCAGGATTGCTACCTGCCGGCGGATGCTGTGTTCCTGCACCTTGTCGAATCCGTTCTTCACCGCGCTCTGTTCCAGGTACGCGAGCAGCTCGAGCGATGTGGTTTGATCCGCCAAGCCGAGCAGGAATTGCTCGAGATCGGCGCGGCGCGTCTGCACGGAGAGTATGTCCGCGCGTAGCGAAACGGCGGCGATGCTTGGATTCGAACCCCTGGTTTCAGCCGAGATTACTTGTTCGATCGTGTCGCGGTCGCGTGTGCGGCGGGCGAGTTGGATCAGGCGATAGCGGGCCGGTGAATTCTCCGATGCCAGCGCGCCCTTTGTGTACTCGGCGATGGCGCGCTTATAGTCGCGCTGATTTTCATGGATCGCGCCGGCCTCGTAGCCGAATAATGCCGGATCGTTGAGCTTCTTGCGGCCGTCGTCGATCAAACGCAACGCGTCGTCAAAGCGGAAGTAATCCCAGAAAATTGTGGACGCTTCGAGATAGCCGCCGGGCATACCGGGCTGAATCCGCGCGATGCGATCCCAGGCAGGTTTTGCGCGAGAGAACAATTCACGATCCGCGTAGATTTCGCCAAGTCGCGTGAGAGCCGCGGTATCCCTGGGCGCAGCGCGTGTCAAGTCTTGCTCAATGCCGGCGGCGATGCGCGTGTTCTTGATATTGCCAGGCGCGTCATAAGTGGCGAGCGACCGGAATAACGACGCTGTGCGCGTCCCGCGAGCGGCATCCGCCGGACAATCGGCCGCGATCGTTTGCATAACCGGCGCTGCCTGCTCGAAATGCGATTGCCATGCGCCGGCCTCCGCGACGAACTGCTGCGTGGCGGGATTCGGCGGTGTTGCCGTCTTCAGCGCCGCGAGTTCCAGGTCGAGTTTCCTGGCGCGGGACAAAAGTTCGAAGAACCGGTCTCGTAGATCGTCCGAGTAAAACCAATACTTCCGGAGCAGCGCTTCGGAAGCGATCGGATCGGCTGTCGCCTTTTGCGAGTACGCCGTTAGCAGATTGCGGACGAACATCAGATCGTGCGGAAAGCGCTGGTGTGCGTAAAGGTTGACCTGACGATAAAGCACCGGGGCAAGCGTTTGGCCCGTGGAGGCGTCGCGCAGATAGGACTCCAACTCAGTTCCCGAGAAAATCTTCACTACATCTTGAGTAAGCTTGTCGAACTGTGCCGTCTGCTTCTGACGAAGATACCAGCGGGCCAGCTTGTGGCTCCAGCTACGATCGGAGAATTGCGCCATGGCCCGGCGATATACCTGTTCCACTTCGACGCCCATTTTGTTCTGCTCGAGAAATGCGGCTAGACGTTCGTACAGACCCGGATCGTCCGGATTGCGATCGATTTCGCGGCGATACAGCGCCAACGCATCACGCACGCGCTTGAGGGAAACCAGCCGCGCGATGTAGCGATCCAATATCCGCGCGTATTCCGGCGACCGCGCAGGGCGTGGAGCGGCGCCCTCTGGCTGTTCTTGCCCTTCGCTGTTGCGCCGGGCATTGGGAGGACGAACGGGAGGGGCGGGGATATTTCCAATCGGCACGCCGCCGGACGCGGCCGCTAATTCTTTCAGCAGATCATCGTACAGTGCAAATTCCTGCTGCGTTTGATTCTTGCGCGCGTAAGCGTCGGCCATCGCGGCCGCTACACCCGTCCGCTCGCCGGCTTGCGGAAACGCGGTCAGGAATTCACGTCCCGCGCGGATCACACCGTCGTTGTCGCCATAAACCGAATACGCTTCGATGAGACGTGCATGCAGAGGAGCGCGTTCGGTCGAAGCAGGAAAGCGTGAATCGAAAAGTTGAACTAATTCGGCGGCTTTTGCGCGATGGAAATAAGCGACGCTGGCGCTGTCGTTGGTCGCGAAGTGGCTATCCGGAGAACTGGAGTTCAGCAGCAACGAGAGGATTCCATTCAGAAATCCCGGACCGGGATCGAGTCGCGCGATGTCGCTATATAAAGAAAGATCTCCGGCGCCAAAGCGCATGGGCTGTTCCGGGGCCGTAAGCAACAAGTTCGCAATGCCGGCCAGCGATTTTTCCTGCTGTGCCGGAGTTGCGCCAGGAACACTGTAGAGCGCGTAGTAGCTGCGCGCCGCTTCATCGTAATTGTTGACGCCTTCAAAAAGCTGCGCGAGCGTGAGCAATTCTTCGGCGGTAAACGCCGACTTCTGCGATGCCTTGCGCTGCCGGTATTCAAGCAACGCCCGCTGAGCGGTGGGGGCGCCTTGTTGCTGGTAGTAATAAAATACGCGGGCTGCCGCTCCAAGATCTGTGGGCTTGGCTGCGATCTGATTTCGCGCCTGTTCCAGGTAGCGCCGCAAACCGTGCGCTTCTTTCAGCAGATCGAAGTAGCTTTTCACCAGCTCCGGCGGCCACAAAGGGCGGAAGCTTTGATCCTATATTTTGATGGCGTCTTCCAGCGCACCGCGCTTCCAGGCGATGTTCGCGGCGGCCTGAATTGGATACGTGTCGTCGGCCGGAAAGGCCTGGCGATAATCTGCAATCAGCTTTTCGGCGTTATCGAACTGCTTCGTGGCGACTAAATATTCGACGAATTGTTTGTAGACCGCGGGCTCGTTTGGATAGCGCGCAATCCAGGCGCGATAGGTATTGACGCGGACGTCGTCCGGCAAGGCTTGCTCATGGACGACCTGGAGAATTCTGTCAAAGGCTTTCCAAGACTGCTGGGCATTGGCGGGCGTCAAGCGTTCTGTCGCAGGGGCCGGTGACTTGCCAACCGTTTCGAGCGCAGCGATCTCGTCTCGTGGACGAAGCCGGCGATTGTAGAAATCCGCGAGATCGGTGAAGGAGCCGGCTTTTTTCCAATCGCTTTCGGCCGCATTGAAATCCAACTGCAATTCGTCTTCACGGGCACGCAAGGCATATAGGTCCTTGTCGGTGGGCGAGGCGGCAATCAGCTTGCTCAATTCGGCCCGTGTTTCTTTCGGCGGACGCAGCACCTCAATCGCGCCAATGGG
>CATPCJ010000001.1 GCA_955652915.1 uncultured Bryobacteraceae bacterium | reverse complement strand
TCGGCGGACAGTGCGGGATTGGACTGAAGCAGAACAGCGGTGGTGGGCTCGGCGGCGTACAGTGCAACGGCAACGGACTGGGCCCGCAGGGCGGGGCTATCGACTGATGAGCCGTTAGCGGAGGAGTTTGCGGCGGAATTGCGAATCCTTGGGGTGCTGCGCTCACCGCTCCGGTTCCCACCGGCGTCGTCTGTGGCGTTTGAGGCGTCGTCTGAGGTGTTTGCGTGCAGTTCGGACTTATCTGGCAATGCGGACCCGACGCGCTCACAATCGTCTGGATGCATTGTGGCAATGGACTGGGCGCGATGGTACACCCGTGCTGCGGCGGACTCTGAATTGTACAGAGGGTATGCGGCGGACTCGGAATCGTGCATCCGGGTTGTGCCGGACTCGGAGGAGTTGTACAGAAAGTATGCGGCGGACTCGGCGGCGTGCACCCGTACTGCGCCGGGCTGGGAATCGTGCACAGCAAGGCCGGCGGACTCGGCATTGTACAGATGGGATGGAAGGGAGTGGGGGGCGGACAATGCCAGTAGATGCTATGACACTGAGGCGTTACCGAGAAAATCGTGGGGAAGGTCGGCTGAGTGCCGCCGCCTCCGGTCCCCGCCCCGGCCGCTTGTGGCGCGGCTTGCGCGGGATCGAAATAGGTATACGTGTACATCGCTTGGTCACCTCCTTGTTTCCCTGAGCTGGAAACAATCGCTGAGTCCCGCTTGATCCACTTGGTCACAGCACCGAGCGGATCGACATCCGGCGGGACGGGTTTCTCGTAAAGGACATCTGCTTCCGGGATGTCCCAGTAAATAGTAAGATCAGGATTCGCATATAACCGGATGTGCCCTTCTTCCGGCGACGCTCCAGGGTATCCCGTAAGTCTGATTACATCGGGCGGACTTGCCGGATCGGGAACAATCTTCGCTACGAAGTTATCCGCGGGATGGCGTACGGGCGGCTTAGGCTTGGGAGCTTCTGGTTTATCCGTCTTGGGGCTATCTGGTTTAGGATTATCTGGCTTCTGATCGGGTTTTTTGTTTTCCGGGTCTGGCATGCTGAACCTCCAAAAGTTTTTCTGCGGCTTCGGTAAAAAGGCTGCCTACGAACGGCCTCCTTGGAACACCTCGGATTGTAGTAGCGGTATCACCTCCTGCATTCAAAGCGGTCCCCTGCTTAGGGACTCCTCGATAATGAAATCCTCTCCCAATAGTAATTCGACGATTGGAATCGTTTCAGCGCTGGCAAGAAATTGTGCACGATTTTTCGTGGCCCCTTGAACGGATACTCCGGAGATTGCCGCCAGGCGCGCTTGCCAGCCGGCTGGGACATTTGCCGCCCGATCGTGGCGGACTGCAACCACATATTGCTTTTGGTTCACAATAGATTCTCCGCCCTCTTGTTCCGCGATTCACGGTAAGGTGCTCACTAACCCAAATCCTTGATATTGACTGTTCAATCCGAGTTGCCGCAGTCCGCGCGCCAGAACGGTCCACGCATACTGAGCGCGAGCGGCGTTGCGCGGCATTTTACGATACGCCCGATCCTGCCCCAGGAGCGCCGCCAGCGATGCGCAAACCGCGGGACAGGCCATGGATGTGCCGCTCATGGCGGCATAGGCAGGGTCGCCCGGCCCGGTTTGAGGCACGGTGGAAATGATTCCAACGCCGGGTCCCACGCAAGCCACTTGAGGGCCGATGTTGTTAAAGCTCGCCGCATAAATTCCACTGGCCGCAAAATGATCCGCTTGTTGGGGAACACTGAGCGCCTCCAGGCTGCCCGGCGGAAAGGTGCCCTGGATACCGAGAGCGGAAACGGCGACGGCTCCCGGCGCCGCTGCTGGATATATTACCGCTGCGCCGTTACCGTTGCCTGCCGCGCAAATTACCAGGACGCCGGCTTCGATAGCGGTCATGATCGCGTCGGCTTCGATTTCCGATGGATCCGGTCCACCCAGACTCAGGTTCATCACGTCCACCTGCTGGGTGCTCGCGAGCGCATCGATGGCCGACGCGATATCGCCGTTGCCGGCGTAGCCTTCCTGTCCGGCTGGCCCGCCGCCGGCATAAACGCGCGCCACATAAACGTCCGCTCCCGCGGCGATCCCTCCAAAATCTTTCGAGTCCGGAGCAGGCTTGGCGGCGATGATGCCAGTGACGTGCGTGCCATGGTCGGCTACGTCATTCGCGGCATTCGGCGCCGTGTCGGAGCCGCCATTGATGAAGGCCCCGGCGCTTTGAACATGCTGCAGATACGGATGCGGTCCAGCGCCTGTATCCACGACGCCCACGCGAATGCCTTGTCCACGTTGATCGCTGTAACTTGCCATTCCGAGCAGCCGGTGCCACCATCCCAGCGGTCCGTTACGTGGCAATTCAGGCAGTTGAATCGTCATTCCGTTTTGCGGATAGGATTGCACCCAGGACCAGAGGCCGGCTTTGGGCACGATCACCGCCGCGACGGGATAGGAAGTGTTTGGATCGTAAGTCACCGCCGCCCACCCGTTCGCGTCGGTGGCCGTTGTAAGCAGTGTTGAACCGCCAGCAACTGTGTTGCCGATTACGACGTTTACCAATGCCGCCGTAGCCATTCCTCCGGCGGAAGCTATCTTCAATTCAAGCGTTGCGCCAATACCTGCCGCTCCGGTTTCCGCGGCCATGGGGAAAAATCCCGCGGAGACCATCGGGAAGTATCGCGCCGTTGTGCGCGGGACCTCCGGCTCCACGATTACGTCCGGGGACATCCCGGCGCGTTTGGCCTCGACGTCTCTTGAATCCGCCTCAATGAAGATTAAACCCCGTCCTTGATCTTTGAGTTGCGATTCGGCAAGTACGTCGGCGAAGCGGCGAATACTCGTTCCCGCTTCGTTCAGCGCTGAAAGGGATGCATCCCGATCATTCCGCGATTGTTTTCCCGCAAGACGGTTCGAAACGATGAAACGCGCCATTGGCCTCTCCCCGTGCAACTTGGCCGAGGCGAAGCGACACGAAGCCTGTCACCGCAAGAGCTGACAGATGATGGATTTCCCTCCCGATTACGCCGGTTCGATTACACTGGTGCCCCAGGCGGAGTCAGGGTTGAAACAAGATTATAGAATGGTGCGCTACCGTATTCAAGTGTTATTTTGGACTAAGTGCCGGTAAGTCCTATGTGTCACATGACGTTAACGAGTAATTAACAACTTGCTGGTATCAGAGGTTACAACGTGGGGCGAGTTACAAAGTAAACGAGTAACCCACTACCTTCGTAAACAGGTTTCTGATCCGGTAGACGATGAGTGCTCGATAAGACGAGGTAGTCAATTCCCAGACCAGGAAGCCGGCCGGTGTCGGCGGCACTGAATCGCAAGGCGTTCGTGTCCTGCCAGCGCCGCCACCATTCCTTAGCGAGGGATTCCTGAAAATTCATTTGACCGCCGGCCTTCCAGTCAACGTACACCGCTCGCTCGCTTTCGGCCCGAAAGATGCTGGGAGCGGGACTGGTTCCAGCGTCGGCAAATAGGAACACGGCGTCCTTGGGAGTGCGGGTACGAGCGAACCGGGCAAGACTTTCGATGCCGCTCAGATCGAGGCTGGAGTAATTGCGGACTCGGCCGATACCCGGCAATAGAAAGAAGGGAGCGAGCGCGATTCCGGCCAGCAGGGGCAACATCTTCGGCCATCGCTGGAGGTAAACGATGCAGGTAAGAATAATCGCCAGGACCAAGGTTAAGATGAGCTGCCTGCGGATCGACGCATTCGCCAGGTCGGGCAGCAATAGGGCGAATACTCGAGCTGAAACCGGCACTGCAATCACAACCGCGAACCAGGCCACCGCTTCCATCCACTGTTTTCGCTCCGCGGACCGAATCGCCGCGGCCGCTCCCAGGATTACAGCAAATGCGGTGACGAACAGAGTTGCGCGCGCCGGCTGAAACTGGGGAATCAGTCCCCACTTGAGCTGGTCGAGCAAGACATAGGAAAGTGGAATGCTTAGTAAGCCGAGGGCCGGCATTCCGATCAGAAACAAACGCGCCGCCTTGGGCCGAACCCTCCAGAAGGCGACTAACGAAACGAGCCAGAGAAAAACGTACTGGCCGACCAATGCATGAGACCACGTCGAAACCCAGTTGTAAGACGCGCGCATACGTTGTAACTTCTCCAACTCAGGCGAGACGCTATTGAAGAAGAGTTGCTTTTCAGACACGCCGGGCTGAAACCGCGATGAAACGAAAAGCACGGCGAGTCCTATAGCGAGCGGCCACAAATCGCGGTAGTCGCGCTTGCGCAAGGTGAGGCACAAATACAACACCCAGAATGCCCAGACCGTGGGAGGGTGATAGAGGAACGCGGCCGCGGCGGCGATGTCGGCCCACATGAGATGCTCCTGGGCCACCAGTCCGATCGCTAAAAATATCAAGCCAATCGCGAAGCCGCGCGGGACCGGCTCATACTCGAAGGTTAGTACCGCCGGGCCGGCGATGGTAGCGCCCAAAGTGAACAGGGCTGCCACCAGCATCGCCATTCGGCGGCTTAGTGGAAACGAAGCCGCGAGCAAGTAGACGCCCAGAATCTCGCATGCGCGAAAGATAAGCTGTTGCGCGGTTAGAACCGCTTTGAACGAGCTGTGAGTGATCCAGCGAAGCGCGATTGTGATTTCGTCGTACAGAGTGAACGAAAGGTGTGGCTTGGTTGCGATCAGGTCTCGAGCCAAGGACGACGGATCCCAGAGATGTTGCAGCATTGGAATATAAATCTGCGTGTCCGAGCCGAGAAAGGTGTGACCGGGGAATTCAAAATAACTGAGCAGCGTGAGTGCGGCGATGGCGGCGCAGACCGCGAGCCGGTCGCGCATTATTGAGCCGGTGTTTTGTCGAGCTGCTGCTTTGCCCAGAGGCGGTTGGGGTTCAGTTCCAGCGATTTCGCGAGGGCTTTGTGAGCTTCGGCATGCTGATTGTCCTTGCGCAGCGCCACGCCGAGCCAAAGGTAAGCATCCGCATTCTTGGAGTTCAATTCGATGGCCTTGCGAAAATCTTTGATAGCCAGATCGATGCCGCCGCCGAAAGCCGGTGGCAGATAGTAATTGCCGACGCCGTGGCTGAGGTAATTATTCGACGATTTCGGATCCAGTTCAATGGCCCGGTTCACGGAGCTGAGCGCGCACTTTCCGTACTTGAGCGCCGCCAGCGTATTGGCTGAGACCGCTTGACCGCAGAGCGTGCCCAGCAGACGCTGGTATTCCGACGAATCCGCTTTGAGATTGACGGCGCGCTCCGCCGCATCGATACCCGCTTGCGCGGCGTTCTTCGCCGCTGCTTTGTCGCGGGTCTCAATGGCGACTTCAGCGAAATACGATTCGGCGAGAGCGAACCGGTACTGAGCCGCGGCATCCTTCGGATCTTTATCCGCGAGCGATCGTAGGTCGCCGGCCAGTTTTTCAAGCGCAGCCCGATCCTGCCGGTCGCGCGCTTTCACAAGCTCGGCGTCGTTGAACGCACCCGTTGCGAATAGAGCTGCAATAGTAATGAAAGCCTTCATCATTTACAATTCTACGACGGCTCCGACGTGGCGGTACTGGGTCAGTTTGAAATTTATCGGCCTTGATACGGGGGCTGCCCCGTGCTGACCGCTTCGCATTCGGCGGCCAACCTCTTCCACCCGCGCCATTCACAACCGCTCAAGCATAAGCGGTATCCTGGGATATTAAAGCCCAAGGAGAAGCGAATGACGATTGCGGCAGGCTTGATGTACAACGGCGGTGTCCTATTGTGTACTGATAGCGAGCATACCGCGTGGTCCTATAGAACCCATTCACCTAAGATAGTCAGGTTTGGAGGTCCGGGTGGATCGGTAGCAATGGCCTACGCGGGGGATGATACTTTCAGCATGTCCGCGATGGATAAATGCCGACACCTAGTGCAAACTTTTGATTCAACTAACTCAATTATTGAAGAATTAGAAGGCACCTTGGAGGAGGAGTACCGCAGGCACGTATTGAATCACCCCGACCATGCGGTCGATGCCACATTAGATTATAGATTGTTGGTGGCTGTTTGGACGAAACATTATCCCAACACGCAATTATTTGTCACTAGTCGAACCGCCATGCGCGAAGTGCCCGATACCTATGAGTGCATCGGTAGCGGCGACTATCTCGGGCACTACATAATCGAGCCATACTTCGACAGATGGATGAATGAACGTGATGTGCTATCCCTCGCCGCAATTATGCTGGCTAGCGCAAAGGGGTATGTCCCAGGATGCGGCGGAGTGTCATGCTTCCTGGCGCTGCGGAACGACGGCTCACTGCACGAGGTCTACGCTCATTCTGGGCCAACAACCCCCAAGACAACCCTAGAATGGCTTGAAAACTCTTCTAAATACTATCAATCGCTAGCGACCGGTCTGTATTTCAAGGCCGCTACTCCTGAGTTGTCAGATTCAGAATTCGACATAAGACTTGGTAACTTCTGCCGCCTAGTCAGGGAAATGCGGCAACGTTGGAGGAGCAATATAGTACACGAGTCCTTCGCGCATCAAAATCCAGCGCCTAATCCAGCAGCGCAACCAACTCAGTCAGTTCCCACAGATGATCAGCAACCCCCGCAGCCATCGCCGGACTCACCCGAAGGGTCTGGTGAATCCTAACAAAGTTGTAGTGCATGATGTGAAGCGCGATGTTCGCGACGTGATTTTCAATTTTCTTACTGAATGCGTTTGTGAGCCTTGTAAATCTACGCATCTGCATCCGCATGGTGAGATTTTGGCGTTCAATAAAGCTGGTACTCACGTGAGCGGGATCAGGATAGCCAACGATGGCCTTACGTTCGCAGCCGATGCACTCAGCAGGGCTGTAGCGCTTCTGTCCTTCGGAGTTCTCGCCGTAAATCTTGACAAGCTGGGCATAGTCCACATCGCCACGAAATGCACGCTCGACGGCGTTCAGGTATGCATGTAATCCGTCGCTGGTAAGCTGAATGCGATTTGCCAAACGTTCCGCAAGGTCGTTAACGAAAATGCGAGCTGTAACGCCGTCACGCGGACCAACGATCCATGACGGAATAAGCTTGGTATCAGCATCAATTGCTACCCACGTCCAAACATCCCCAGCAAACGGATTCTTGGCGGCAATCTCAGGCGTGACGTTCTTAGCCTTCGCATAACAGAAGCTCCATATCTCATCGACCTGAACACGCTGGCACGCAAGATTCACAAGATGCTTATCGAGGTAGTCCGAACAGGCCGCGCCAAGCTCAACCAGTAATTTCGTAATCGTGTTTTTCGATGCGCCGGTCATGCGAACAGTGGCGCGAATCGAGCAACCTTCCACCAGAGCCGCTACGATCCGTGCTCGCTTGGCCGTGTCTAGCTTGTTCATACTTCTATTCTAGACCAGTCAAGTATAGAAAGTCAATTAGAAAAAGAAAGAAAATTGGTCCGTGGAAACATCGAAACTAATGCCCGGAAGCATCGCTCTTGGTGATATCGAGAGGCTTGCTGTAGAGACTCTCCGCACTACCTCTAGGGTGATTCAAACAGGGCTGGTTTACCGTTATCTAACCGCTGTGCTAAGAGCAATAGCCAATAGGCCACCTCTCTAGCGTGCGCTGGAGCGAGTGCAACTCCAGGTGTTGGACTTCCATCTGGCGTGAGCCACACGTCCTCCGCTCCAAGCGAAAGCGCGATGCATGGTGTTCCTGTAGTGTCGGTGCCGGTAACGACGGTAACCATTTTTTTTATCCCTTCTTTCCCCACCGCGCCTTGGCAGCTTTCGCCGCGATCTGGGAGCGCTTCTTGGGACTGAGGCTTGCCGCCCTTGCCGCGCCACCTACGAGTCCACCCAGCCGTCCCAAAGCCACGGCGTGGGGATTCTTGGCAGGGTCTACCGGCTTGCTCTCCTCAACCCGAGGATCGTACTTCGGAACTTGGCCGGTTGCCTCTTGGATGATTCGATATGCGAGTTGATTTGGGTCGCGCGGGCGTTTGCTTGAGCGGTCTGACATGCCTTGAGTATGGGCAGGCCAAGGGCCTATGTCAAGATGTGGAAATTTCAAACTGACCCACTACCGACGTGGCGCGGACTTCAGACGCTGCTGAAAAATCCTCACAGCCGCTCCCTCACGGCCGCAGCTCCGATGGAAGAACAACGACTAATACTTACTTGCATAAGTCAGAGTACTTGCGTTTGGGACCTGACGGGAAGCCGATTTTGCTTGACACGGAAAGGTGTGCTCCCTTAATATAGGACCGAAATGGTCGGATATCCAGTGTCATTGTTGCGACTGTGTCGCAGGAGGCCGATTTTGACGAGCGAGAAAACACAAGAGACGCCAACGTTCGAGCGCCGCTCGTTGCTGAACGAATTAACGACCAAGGGCGTGCGCATTACCGCCAAGCGCCGGGCACTGCTAGAGATCATTCAGAACGCAACAGAGCATCTGGATGCGGCGGCGATCCTGGAGGAGGCGCAAAAGCGGGAGCCTAACATCGACCGGGCTACGGTCTATCGAACGATCGATCTCCTCAAGAAATTTCGGCTGGTGGATGAGTTGGACCTGATGCATCTCAATGGGGAAAAGCATTACTACGAAGTCAAGACCCGGCGGGATCACCTTCATCTGGCGTGTTTCCAGTGCGGCCGGATCGAGGAATTCGCGACTCCCCTGTTGGAAGAACTGAAGGCGGAAATCTCGCGTCAAAAAGGATTTCACAGCGAAGTGGTCCGACTGGAAGTCGGTGGCCGGTGCCATTTATGTAGTGAATCGACTGGTATGTAAGGACAACGATAAGGCCACGCGGCTGACTTTTGGCGAAGCGTGCACGTGGCCCACGGAATCGACAACCCGCAGGCTGGCGATCGTTTTCATTATAGGCTCGCCGGCGGTGGCTTTCAAGGAGTGCAACTGATGACTGGCAGCTATGTAAAGAAACCTGGACTTGTAATGTTGGCCGCCCTGCTGCTTCCCGCGTGCCGGGCCGCCGAAGGCCCTTTCTTCATTACCTACACCCACCAAATGGAGGAGCCGCGCAATCTGGAGATGATGACCAAGAACGTGACAGGCAAGCCCGGGGCCGGCAACCGGTTCCTGGGGAGCGCGGCGGAGCTCGAGTACGGCGTGACCGCCTGGTGGACCAGCGAATTGTACCTTGACGGACAGGCTACCAGCCGTGAGAACATCCTGTTCACCGGCTATCGCTGGGAACATCGGTTCCGGGTGCTTCCGCGCGAGCACTGGATCAATCCAGTGCTTTACGTCGAGTTTGAGAATATCAATGGCGCTGACAGGGCCTTGCTCGAAGTTGTGGGGCACGACGGCGCGGATGATCTTGCGGCGCCAACCGGCGAGGCCCGGCACGAAAAGAAGCGCGAGCTGGAGGCCAAGCTAATCCTGGGCAGTTATTACAAGGGTTGGACCATCGCCGAGAACTTCATCGTGGAAAAGAACGTCAGGCACGCGCCGTATGAATTCGGATATGCAATCGGCGTCAGCCGGCCGCTTGCGCTTGCGGCCCGCGCGGATCGTTGCAACTTTTGCCCGGAAAACTTTCAGTTGGGCGTGGAGATGTACGGCGGTCTTGGGACCCACGCCGATTTTGGTATCCATGAAACCTCGCAGTACGCCGCGCCGACGGTAGCTTGGACGCTGGCGAGCGGCGCCACTTTCAAGGTCTCACCGGGCTTCGGTATCACCGGCACAAGCGCCGGTTTTCTCCTGCGGTTTGGCGTGTCCTATGAAATCGCGCAATTCGGACGCGGGTTGCACAATCTGTTCCGCGGGGGGCGCCCGTGAAGTTTCTGCTGCTCATCCTATTCGGAGGAAATCTTGTACAACAGGCGCCGCCGAGAACGGAAAGCGTGACCAATCCGCTAGCAAACGAAAAAACAGCACAGCGAGCGGGGGCAAAGCTGTACGTCCGCGAGTGCGCTGCCTGTCACGGAGTCAATCGCGAAGGACGCGGAAAAGCTCCGCCTCTCAACGTGCCGGAGGTCCACCAAGCCGCGCCGGGAACACTGTTCTGGATCTTGCGGAATGGATCCCTTCATACCGGCATGCCGTCATTTGCGCACCTGCCAGAGCCGCAGCGCTGGCAGATCATCACTTTCCTGCTCGATTCCGCCGCGCCAGACCACCCACCAAACCAACAGAACCGCGACCGCAAGGGAGTGCCCATGGGCCTGCGGCCCACCAAAGGCAATGAAGACGCGGCGGGCCGCTTCCGTGGAATCAATAATCTGGACCGCGTCTTCAACGGAGCGTTCCAAACCGAGCCGCGACTGTGATGAAGGAGCGGTTGTTGTGGCTTGGCACAACGACCTGTTTCGTTCCGCTCATGCCGTTATCCCTCGCCAATATTTTGAAGTTCAGATGAAATCCAGCGCATGCCAACCGCGGCCCACCGCATCCGTCCAACGCTCATGTTAAACCTTGTCCGCGACCTTCGCCACGCAATTCGAAGGCTCATTAGTACGCCAGTCTTCACGAATGCCCGTCGCCAAGGGAGTGCCCATGGGCAGTCCCTTACGGTCACGGCTCGGTCTGGGATTCTCTCACTTGGCCAGCACTTCCATACCGCTCCAGCGGCGCACCCCGCGAACGTGGCACACTGGATATATGGCTCGAGGTTGGGAAAGCAAATCCGTTGAAGATCAAATCGAAGCGGCCGAGTCCAGGCGTGCTGCAACACTGGGGCGACAACTCAGTGCCGTGGAAGCTGAACGAACTCAAAAACGCGAACACCTGTTGCTTTCGCGTACGCGTGTTCTTCACGATATTGAACACGCCAACAACCCGCGCTATCAGGAAATCTTGCGGGGCGCGCTGAAGCATTTGGACGACAAGCTGCTCGAGTTGGAGTAGCCTTCAATCGTCCAGCAACTTTGCCTGAAAGATCGGCCGCCCGGCCAGCGCCGTATGGAATGCGTAACCGGCAAGGGCCACGATGAATGCGAGCGCGAAAATCGTGCTGCCCGCATACCAGGCCGAGAAATCCGTCGTGATCGGGAAAAACAGCAGGATGCTGACCATGCACTGTCCCACCACGAAGGAAAGCAGGCCGAACCGAAGCATTACGAAGATGGCTAGAACATGCTGAAAAGTGCGGATGGGCAGGGACAAGGCGATACCGTCTTGAGATAGCAGCGTGTCAATCGCGGTGAGCATCACAACGAACGCGATCGCGGCCAACCATTCGCGCCGGCAAATTACCCTCAACAGGAAAAGCAGGAAGAAAAGCCCGAGCGTGCTCAAAATCGAATTTGGAAGAATGCTGAGCAGCGTAGCTGCTATGCGCGGAACGCTCACGACGGTGTTGAGATTGACAGCCTGGATTGGTACACCCGTCGCGTGGAACCGGGTGGATAGCAGGATCTGCACCAGTACGGACACGAATATTCCGTAGAGCATTCCCACCAGCACGTGGCCGCCTACCACGGCATCCCGCAGTCTGCCACCCAGGATCCGCGTCCAGGAAATAATGGTCTGAGGCCAGCGCCTGCGTACGAACGGCTCCAGAGCCACATAGAGAACCCAGATCAGGACTACCGACAAAAAACCGACGCGGAGCCCCATGAGAATGACAATCAGCTCAGTGAGCTCGGGCACGTGATGAGTAGACAGCGCCCATGCGGCGAGCGTAAGAACAAACAGAAATCCAGTGAGCCGGAACGCACTGCGCCAATCGCCTCTTCCCAGATGGATGTTGTGTCTGGCCAGCAAACAGGCCCCGATCACAATGGCGCAGAGTAACAGAAGTCCGATCACTATCCCGATCTTTTCGCTGCGTGTATATTGGACGGGCTGCATGCGGCCCGGGCGCGTCCACGGACTGATCAGCGAGAAATACACCAGCTTGCCTCGCCAGGATGCCGCCTCGACGCGCAAAGTGTTCGGATCGTCGGGATAAGTTCCGGCCCAAGCCGCTCTTTGATCGCAGATGGCTAGCGGAGTCCATTTCGGTTCCACTGCTTGGAAGCGCGCGGGATCAAGTCCGGCGGCCGATAGCAATGCCACGCCATCCAGAGGTTTTGCGGCGCCGGCGGGAGTCTCGTCGATCTGTGGCGGCACGGCATCGAATCCCACCAGGCGGCCCTGAGAGTCCAACTCGATCTCGACCATGCCGGATATATCCATCGACGGATCGTCCGGAGCTACATCTCCATCGTTACCAAAAGAACTAGCGATCAAATACCTGGGACTGGTGCGATACCAGAAAGTGATCGGCGCTGGTTGGCCGGTATTCAAATGCGACAGCGTGCTGACAGACTTGCCATGACCGTCAAGATCCCGCACGAAGTCACGGTTGTAGCGCAAGCTGAATGCCGTGTCGGCTGGCTTGTTTGGGTACCCAAACCGCTGGATCAGATCGCGGCTTCTTTGAGCGAGTGCTTCGGGCGAATTCTCGAGGGGTGTTTTTGCAATCCATGCCGATTGAGAAACCAAAAATGGAATCGCCGCCAGGCATGCGAAGATTCCCAGCAGGCACGCCAGCGCAATGGCCGGCTTCAGCGCTTCCCGTTCACTAGCAGCGGCCACCAATTCCGGAGACGGTGTTTCACCTGCTGCCAGAGCCGCCGCCAGCGGATCGCCTCCAGGCAACGCCGCCGCGACCGCGAGCGCCGAGGCTGGTCTATTTTGCGGATCGGTGTTCAAGCAGCGCATCACCACGCGCTCCACGGCCGGGTCAAGATCCCGCACCAAGGAAACCAAACTGGGCGGCGCGGATTCTTCCCGCAGACGCGTCATCTCGGCCAGGGTCGACGCCTCGTACGCGCGCTTGCCGGCGAACATCTCATAGAGCACCAGGCCCAGGGAGTAGATATCGCTGCGCACCGAAACTTCTTTCCCCGATAATTGCTCCGGAGCCATGTAGGCCGGCGTGCCGTTCCGGATCTCGGCGCCTTGAATCTGACTTGCAATGCCGGCCAGTCCAAAGTCTGTGATCAACAACTGGCCCCGGCCGTCGATCATGACATTGGCCGGCTTCAGATCGCGATGCAGCACGCCCTTGTCATGCGCGGCCGCAAGACCCGCGCACAGTTTGCGCGACATCTCTACCGCCTTGTCGTTGGGCAGTCTTCCAATGCGGCGCAGCAGCGAACCAAGATCCTCGCCGTCCACGTACTCCATGGAAATGTATGGCTGCCCGGCAACCGCGCCGATGTCGTAAACACGACAAACGTTCGGATGAGAAACCTGTCTGGCGATTCGAACTTCGCTGTGGAAGCGCGCCAGAGTGCCGGGGTTGGATAGACTAGCCTCGGGCAGGAATTTTAAAGCTACCTGCTGGCCCAGCACCAGGTCGGTGGCGCGATACACTTCGCCCATTCCGCCGCGGCCAAGAATTCCGATGATGCGATAGCGCTCAGCCACCAAAGTTCCGGGCAGGAATCGGCCTTCATCAAAGGATTCGGAGGAAGGTGAACTTCGCGCCGAAGTTTGCGCCGAAGAGGTTTTAACGGTAGGCACGGGCGGCGCCGCCATGGCCATCGTAGCGTCCGTGGCATCGTCCGGCTTCCGGGTCAACACCGATCCGCAGGAGCCGCAAAAACGATTGCTCTCCAACATTTCAGTTGAACATGTTGGGCATTTGATCATTAGTTTTTCACGACGTTACGCTCGACGTAATCTAATCAAAGCGGAACACAAGTTTCCCATTTGTGAACAGTAGGATGCAACTTTGCGGCGCAATCTGCTTTCTTTCAATCTCTTGGTGTGGCAGGCCGCTTGCCCTGGATACATGGAACGAGCAACCATGGCTTGTCTAATGAAAGAACCACTGCACGCTTCTAACCAAACATCCAGCCTGCGCATCCTGGTTGGCGACGACCAGCCGGACGTGTTGGAAGCGTTGCGTCTATTGTTGAAAGGCGCCGGCTATCAGAGCGAGTTGGTGGATTCCCCGCAGGCACTGCTGCGAGCGGCCAGGTCAAAACCCTTCGATCTGATTTTGATGGATCTCAATTATGCCCGCGACACAACTTCCGGCGCCGAAGGCCTGGATCTACTGTCGAGTCTGGAAGCGCAGGACAATGCCGCGCCGGTAATTGTGATGACGGCTTGGAGCAACGTCGAGCTCGCGGTGGAAGCCATGCGGCGGGGCGCATGCGATTTTGTGCAGAAGCCTTGGGATAACGCTCGTCTGCTAAGCGCCATCCGCAAGCAAGCGGCAGAAGCTTTCGAAAGAGTCCGGACCGAGCGTCGCGTCAAGTCCGAACTGGAGATCGCGCGCAACGTTCAGCAAAAACTCTTTCCAAATCAGACCCGCCGTCTGGCCAGCATCGACTACGCGGGCCAATGCGTGCCCGCGAGCGAGGTCAGCGGGGACTACTACGATTTTCTAGACATCGGCGCCGACGGCTTGGGATTTGTGCTGGCGGATGTCTCGGGCAAAGGCGTGGCCGCGGCGCTGCTGATGGCAAATTTACAAGCGTGCTTCAGAAGCCAGGCGCAGGAATCGATTGCGCAGCCGGCCCTGATGCTGCGTTCCGTGAACAAGCTGTTTTACGAATCGACCCCCACGGAACACTACGCGACGCTCTTCTTCGGAACTTATGACGACCGCACGCGGCGTCTGCGCTACGCGAATTGCGGACACTTGCCTCCATTCTTATTGCGAGCAGACGGAACGCTGGAGCGATTGACTTCCACCGCAACCGTTCTCGGCATATTCAGCCAGTGGACCTGCGAGGAGCGAACGGTGGACCTGCACTCGGGAGACACGCTGGTTCTTTTCTCCGATGGAGTAACCGAAGCGGGCATTGAAACCGATGAAGAATTCGGCGAGGACGGCCTGCTATCCGTTATCCAGAGTCTGGCCGGAAGCAGCGCCGAAGCTTTGGTGGCAGGCATCATCAACGCGGTGGCCGGCGACAAGCAAGACGACGTAACGGTGGTTGCGGTCCGAGTGATTTGACCTACTGCTCTTCAGCTATCGCTGTAGCCGCGGCAACCAGATCTCATCGTTCACGCGCGCCTGTTCGAACTGCAACTAAGCCGGGCTGGCGGCCCAGATTTCCGAGAGTGCGCGGTGGAAGTTCCCGCCCAGGATCAGCTCGATATCGGCTGCCGAATACTTCCGGCGAAACAGTCCTTCAGTGAGATCGAATATCTTCTTGGCGTAGTCGATCCCGTCCAGATCGTATTTCCGCTTGGGGCGAATGCGGACGTCGCGGCCATCCAGATCGACGTCGCTTCCGACGCCTACGTGCTCCACGCCTACCAGCTTCGCTACATGGTCAATGTGATCCAGAACATCTTCGATGGTGGTTGCTCCACCTGTCCGCACGAAAGCGCGAACCATGGTGACGCCAACGACGCCGCCCCGGGCTGCCGCGCGCTGAATGGCTTCATCGGTCTTGCAGCGGGCGCTGTAGGGAACCAGGGCGCGGCAATTGGAGTGGGTGACCAGCACCGGCTTTTTGGATGCCTCAATGGCATCGAGGGTGGTGCGATCGCCGCAATGCGAGATATCCACCGCCATGCCGATTGAGTTCATACGCTCGACAATTTGCGCGCCGTACGCGCTGAGTCCGGTATCGTTACCGCCGGATGAACCGCCGCCGATCCGGTTGTGCGCATAGGTGAGCTGCGAGACGCGCTGGCCGAGTTTGTAAAAGCGATCGACATCTTCCACGGTTCGGAAATGCTCGGAGTTTTGTTGACCGATCAGGATTCCGATCTTGCCCCGCGATTTGGCGCGTTGCAGATCCGCGGCGCAATCCACTCTCAGGAAATCATCGCCGCGCGCCGCGATCAAGGCGTTCCAACCGCTGATGTCGCGCGATGAGCTGGCATGCACGTCGCCAGTTGTATACCCCACGGCCGGATGGAAAACTGTGATGCCCGAATCCTTCAATCTCTGAAAATCTGCTGGGCGAAAACGACCGGGCTGGGCTTGCCATGCCGACAGCTTGTTGAAATTCAAGGTCACCAGGCCCAGCATGTCGATCACGGTGCAGCGGTGGACCAGGTCGATGGTGAGGGCAGAGTAGACTGCTTCGTTTTGGGCGTAGAGCGAGAAACGGCTGCGATTGATCATCGGCGCGGCGACAGCAAACGCCGCGCCACTCAAAAGAGAGCGGCGTGAAATCACGATGTACTACCGGAAGGCACAGTATATCACCGGAATCGGGATTGTCCACGAGAAACTTTAGGCGAACGGCTTTTGCTAGGCTACAAGGCTTGGAGACGCGTCATCGGAAGGACGATTTCGAAGAAGAAGTGGATCCCAAGCCCTGCCCGCGTTGCGGGTCCACGGAAACGCGTCTGTCGCGGAGAAGCCGAGGGTTGCTCGTATTCTTAATGAGTATCGTGAATCTCTCGCGCTATCGATGCCGAAACTGTAAGCGGCACTTCACGGCGCGGAACTAGTGAAAGAGGTGACTGGCACCTCTGGCACCTCATTGTTTTTCAGCAGCATTTCGCGCGGGCGTACTTGCGGGACAGGCGGGCATCGCAAAATTTGCGCCACTCCGCGGCTGAATGCTCCCGTTTGTGGAACTGCAAGTGGCGCTGGTAGGCGCCTTCGTCGGCGATTTCGCGTAGGATGTTCCAGATCGTTTTCAGGACGCCGCTCATAATTCCTCCGGCCGCAATTGCGTTAAGACGAACGGCGACTCTTCCAGCTTGGCCTGCTTCGTCCCGCTCAGGATTCCGTACCAGACGCGCAACGAGTCCGCCAGGATCAGCAGCACCAACACCAGAAACATTCCGCACACCACTGCGTCCAAGCGATCGTTGAAAATCTGTCCGTTCGTTTCGGCAACCTTTCCCGCGGCTATGGTGCCGGCATCCAGCGCGCTCCGCAGGCGCGCCGCATCGGCCAGAAATCCCAACCTCGGCTGATCTGAAAAAATCTTCTGATAGCCGGCCGTGAAGCAGACGATCACCAGCCAGACCAGAGGCAGGCCTGTAATCCACACGTAGCGTGCACCATGCATCTTGATCAGGATGGTGGTGGCGACGCACAGCGCAATGGCCGCCAGAAGCTGATTGCCGATGCCGAACAGCGGCCACAAGGAATTGATGCCTCCCAACGGATCGCGCACTCCTTGATACAGGAAGTAGCCCCAGGCCAGCACAATCACTCCACTGGTGACCAGCACTCCCGGCATCCAGTTCGATCGCCGGAGCGGCGGGTATGCGTGTCCCAGGAGGTCCTGCAGCATGAATCGCCCAACGCGCGTTCCAGCCGCAATGATCGTCAATATAAAAAGCGCCTCGAACATGATCGCGAAGTGATACCAGAATCCGAGAATGGCGCGGCCGCCGCCAGTTTTCGAAAAGATGTGCGCCATGCCCAGCGCCAGCGACGGTGCGCCGCCGGTACGATAAAAAAGCGACTTCTCGCCGACGTCTTGCGCCAGCGATTCCATCTCCGCTGCCGTCACCGGAAAGCCCCAGCTCGAAATGGTCGCGACCACCGCGGCGGGCGTACTTCCCACTACGCCGGCTGGAGAATTCACCGCGAAAAACACGCCGGGCTGCAGAGAGCAGGCTGCAATCAACGCCATGATGGCGACGAAGCCTTCCAGCAGCATGGAGCCGTAACCCACCGGCCACATGTTCCATTCGCGCGCGATCATTTTCGGCGTCGTGCCGGATGAGATCAAAGAATGGAATCCCGAAATCGCGCCGCAGGCGATGGTGATGAAGCAGAATGGGAAAATTTTGCCGGCGAAGATTGGACCGCTGCCATCGGTGAAGCGCGTGAAGGCCGGCAACTGCAGCGTCGGATGCACAAAAACGATTCCGAGGGCGAGCATCATGACGACGCCAAGTTTTACGAAGGTACTGAGATAATCCCGGGGCGCGAGAAATAACCAAACCGGCAGCACGCTGGCGCAGAATCCATAGACGATGGTGGCGATTGCCAGGGCCGTGGCGGACATAGTGAACCAGGGCGCCAAGGTTGGCGAGTCCGCTACAGCTTGTCCGCCGAAAATGCTGGCGAGCACGAGGATAAATCCGAGAGCGGAACATTCCAGCACTTTGCCCGGCCGCCAATACCGGAGATACACGCCCATGAGCAGTGCGATGGGCATGGTGGCCGCGATGGTGAACGTGCCCCACGGACTGCCCTTGAGAGCGTTGACAACCACCAGCGCCACCACCGCGAGCAGGATCACCATGATGAAGAGCACCGTGAGCAGGGCCGTGAATCCTCCGACCTTTCCGATTTCCTCGCGAGCCATTTGCCCCAGCGATTTCCCGTCGCGCCGCATGGAACAAAACAGAATCACGAAATCCTGAACCGCTCCGCCGAGCACCGCGCCGATGATGATCCACAACGCACCGGGCAGATATCCGAATTGCGCGGCGAGCGTGGGACCGACCAGCGGTCCAGGCCCGGCGATGGCGGCGAAGTGGTGGCCGAAGACGATCCACTTGTTAGTTGGCTCGTAGTCCAGACCATCGCGGAGGCGCTCGGCGGGCGTCGCGCGCTGGTCGTTGAGGACCATCACCTTGGCCGCGATGAATTTCGCGTAGAAGCGAAAACCCACCATGTACGTGCAAGCGGCGGCCAGCACCAGCCAGAAACTGTTCACAGGCTCGCCGCGGTCCATCGCGATACCGGCGACGAAGAACGCGGCTGCTACGGAGATGAGCGCCCAAAAGCCATGGCCCAGAATTTTCTTCATCCAAGGATTGTATACTGTCTCGCCCAGCGCGCCGGCCGGGGGGCCGGACGCGGACCAGGGGGGGCCGCCCTACTCGCTAGCGGAGCACATCCACGGTGACCGCCGACGGCGCATCCGCGGAGTGATAAACACGTTCGGTGGCCTTCTGAAAATCCGAGGCCTTGGCGTTGTAAATATCCACGAACTTCTGCGGGTTCCGATCCGCTAAGGGGAACCAACTGCTCTGCACCTGAACCATGATGCGGTGACCCTGGCGGAAGGTGTGGAACACATCCGGCATCACGTACTCAATCTTCGCCAGCTTTCCGGGCACGAACGGCGCCGGATGCTCGAAGCTGTCGCGGAACCTGCCGCGCATCACTTCGCCGCGCACCAACTGCTGATAACCGCCCATGTGAATGCCCGCCGGATTCGGATCGGGATCGGGATAATCGCCGGGATAGACATCGATCAGCTTGACCACGAAATCCGAATCGGTGCCGGTCGTCGAAACGTGCAGGCTGGGCCAGACGGGTCCGGCCAGGGTGAGATCTTCCAGCAGAGGCGCAGTCTGATAAACCAGCACATCGGTGCGCGTGGATGCGAAGCGCTGGTCTTCGGTCATATGCTCGCGCGTCATGCCGGACGCTTGTCCGTTGATGAACGGCACGGGCTTGGCGGGATCGCTGATGTATTCATCGAACGGTGAAGTCTCGGCGCCGGTTGGAGCATCGAAGGAAAGTCTTTCGCCGGAGTGGAAATACATGCTCTTCCTGGCGACGTTCCTGGGCGGCCACGCGTCGAACTGGCGCCATTGATTCGCGCCGGTCTCAAAGACGTAGGCCTTCGGCAGGTTCGGATTCTTCTGGCCCTTCAGCCAATAACAAAAAAATGGAAACTCGATATTTTCGCGATAGAAAACCGACGTCTTCGATCCGAAACGCGCGTTGCCGAGGGAGTCGCCATCCGATCGAGCCCAGCCACCGTGGAACCACGGTCCCATCACCAGCATATTTTGCGCGCCTGGCGTGCTCTCCTGGATGGCTTGGTACACGTGCAAAGCTCCGAAGAGATCTTCGGCATCGTACCATCCGCCGACGGTCATGACGGCCGGCTTGATGTCCTTCAGGTGCGGCCGCAGGTTGCGGGCCTGCCAGAATTCGTCGTAGTTCGGGTGCCTGGTCATCTCGTTCCAGAAAGCGATCTGGTTTTTCAAATACTTTTCATTCGCGTTCGGCAACGGACCGATGTCGAGATAAAAGCGGTAGCCGTCATCCGGTATGGTAAACGCGGTGTTGCGGAGCGCCGCTTTAGTTGGTTCCGGCCGCGGTAGTCCAAATCCCGAAAAGAATCGGAAGCCATGCGGCAGATACAGCGCGCCGTTGTGATGAAAATCGTCGCCCATGAACCAATCCGCGATGGGGGCCTGCGGGGAAGCAGCGACCAGCGCCGGATGCGCATTGATCAAAGCGGCGGCGGTGTAGAACCCTGGATAGGAAATGCCCCACATGCCAACCTTGCCATTGTTATTGGGAAGATTCTTCACCAGCCAGTCGATGGAGTCGTAGGTGTCGGTGCTCTCGTCTACATCGTTGACGCCGTTATGCACGTTTTTTTCAGGGCGCATGTCCATGAATTGGCCTTCGGACAACTGCTTGCCGCGCACGTCCTGATAGACGAAGATGAACTTGTCCTTGGCGAAAAGATCGGAAGGGCCGAGGCTGGTTTTGTAGTTGTCTTCGCCATAGGGCGCGACGCTGTAAGGCGTGCGATCGAACAGAATGGGCCACGGCTGCGAAGTATCTTTTGGCAGGTACACGGACGTGAAGAGCTTCACACCATCGCGCACGGCGATCCGGTATTCGTACTTGGTGTAATTCGCTTTGATGTAATCGAGACCTTGCGCGGCGAGAATCGCGGTGCTGGCGAGGAGCAGGATGATGGTGCGTTTCATAGTTGCGATTAGCGTAGCAGAGGGTGGGGGG